>NZ_JADGHZ010000015.1 GCF_019683595.1 Sphaerobacter sp.
CCCGCTGCGGGGCCGCGCCGCCGCGAGATCCTTCGCGCCGCGGCCCGGCGCTCCGCGCCGGCCGGCTCCGCTCAGGATGACAGCCGTGCCGGAACGGGTGGCGGGAAGACGAGAATACTTCGTCAAACTCCATCAGCCGGCTTTCCTTGTCAGCCCGGCGGCTTGAGCCCCGGGCACCGACTACCGCACGGGATTCCTTCACCACCCATCGCGGAGACGGTCGGCAGCCGCTCGCGCCGACTTCATGTGATTCGTCAAAGTCCATCACGGCGCGCGTCAACCGGCTCTCCCGCGTCGAACACCGGCTGGCTGACACGAATGACACCCATACACCGTCCCATGACCGCGACGGGGCGACCGCGGCGGTCTATGCTGGTGTCAAGCACCCGAACCGCAACGCTCGACGCGGACGGATGGGAATCTCCAGCGACTGCCGGGAGCAACCATCCCAATCCCAGGAGGTGACATGATGCCGCACTGGCTCTTTACCGCGCAGTTGCTGCTCCACGCCCACTTCGCCGCGTCGTACCTTGTCCCGCTCGACGAGACAAGCCAGGGAGCGTTTGGCGGCCTGCTGCGGTGGGTCTGGCCCTGGGCCGTGGGCAACCGTGGGCCGCTGGGCACCGTGACCAAGTCCGCCTCCCCGCTCACCGGATTCTGGCTGGCGGTCACCTCAGCGCTCGCGTTCCTCCTCGCGGCCCTGGCCGTGGCCGGGCTCTGGGTGCCGCTTGGCTGGTGGCGCCCGCTGGCGATCACGGGGGCCATCCTGTCACTCTTCCTGCTGGTGGCCTTCATCAGCCCAACCAAGTACCTGCCGATCGCCCTGAACCTCTTCCTGCTCTGGCGGGCCGTGACCGATCGGTTGCCCGCAACCGTAAGCTGAACCCGTCCGGACCGCGGCCAGCGATGGTATGGTGCGGACAACGAGCGGCAGCGACCGCTCACACGGGCCGCGAGGCCGATCGGAAGGAGCGCGCCATCATGTGGTGGGCTGACCTGCTGTGGGGCTTTTGGAACGGCCTGACGGCCTGGGTTGTCCTCATCGTCCACGTCTTCGGCGGCTGGGAACAATACCCCTTCTACGACGTGACGCGTGCGGGCAACTGGTACGACTTCGGCTTCCTCGTCGGCGCCGGCTCCCCGCTCCTGGGCGCAATCGGCGGCACCAGCCGCCGCGCCCCGGCGTGAGCGCGGCATCATTGAACGCATCGACAGGCAACCCTGCCAGCCTACTGCTTCACGACGACCAGCGTGTCGGCAACGAGGTCGTGCAGCGCCTGCTTCCGTTCGGTGAACGCTGCCGCGAGGAAGCCAAGATACAGCGGAAGGGCGGACAGCCATTTCGCCCAATAGCGCCCAGTAGCGCGGGCGAACGATAGCCGCTGTCCGTATTGGTCGGTCACGACGATGCCGACGGCCATCTTCCCAAGGGTAGCCTGGTAGGAAGAGCTCTCCATGAACGCGTGGTAGAGCCATGGTCCGACCAAGGTCAGCAATCCCGTCAGGGCCGCACCGCTGTCCGAGTAATCCGCCTCCACAAAAACTGAAACTACGGAGATAGCGAACAGCACAAAAAGGCTATCCAGTATCGAGGCACCAGCGCGCTTCCAGAATCCGGCGTAGTAGCTGGTCGAAGCCGACGTACGAGCGACTAGCACCTCCGGCGCAATCGCCGCAGTGGCGCCCGCCACTGGCGGGATAGATCGCGGTTCGTCCACCACCTCTTCGGGTCGCCTGGCGCCGCAGCGGGTACAGAACTGAGCGCCCTCCAGATACCGTGCCCCGCATGCAGGACAATACGCCACCAAACTCCTCCTACCTCCTCATGCCGCTCGAACGGACCAATTGTATCATCGAACACCAACGCTCATCACTCAACATCAGCTCACAGGCGCACGTCATGAACACCTAGGCTTATTCAGATTGAGGCACCTTTCTGATAGCTGAAGACCGACAGGGCACCGCGTGGGGGCGACGCAGGAATGAGACGGGCGGTCATTGGCCCGGGGGCCACGATCAGGTTTCGAACATGCCGTTCCTGCCCGTCACCCGTTCCTCCCCGGGCACGAGGCCGCTGCACACGGGGTTACGCACCGAACGACAGCCCACGCTGCTGGTCATCCACCTCTCCGGCAATCACTCATGGAACTCTAGGATTCTTGTACCAATACGCCGTTACGCTGATCTCATTACACACCGTCACATTCCATATCAGGTATGATTTCGTGAGCAACGTTTCGCGGCGATTCTTGGTTCAAAGCCGGCGGTGTCGCCTGGGACGGGTGAGTGCCGCGGGAGCCGCCATGTACCGGTTTGCGGACCAGTCGAGATCCCGTGGTCCTGTCCGGTCCGTCCTGCAGCGCACATGGAAACGCTCGGGGGCATGTGAGGAGTAGGCGATGCGGGGATCAGTCGCGATATTGCTCGTCGTCCCGGTCGTCGTGTTTCTCGTTGCCGTCTACGTCCAAAGGGAATATGAGGCGACGTGGCAAGCAGTCCTCGCCCGGGAGTATCCGTCCGTCAGCGCGGCCCAACGTCAGCAACTCACGCTCAAGTCCCTCTGTGCCGATCCTGAATTGGCCGGCGAAACCATGTGCTCCGACTTGGCGAAGGTACGGCTGCTCAGACAAGGAGCAGTCGTCGGCGCCGTCTTGGGAATCGCGCTCCTCCTCGGCATCCGCTGGGCTGGGCAGGCAGGCGTCGAGGACCGAACCGTACTTCTCCGCCTGTTCCGTCCGGGTCTCCACGTAACCTTGTGGACACTCGTGGGGCTGATTGGCCTCCAGGCAGTCCTGGCCATCGGAGCCCTCTACTACGGGATGGCAACGGCGACCGGGTACGTCTTGCCGAAGCTCATGGCCGGTATCGGCCTCGGCGCGCTCATCGGCATGGGCATGCTCATCAAGGCATCGCTCAGCGTCGTCGGGCCGCTACGCCACCCGGTCGTGGGCAAACCGCTGGGTAAGGAGGAACATGCGGCCCTCTGGGATCTCGTCCGGGATGTGGCAGCCAAGGTCGGAACTCAGCCGCCCAACACCATCCTTGCCGGCCTGGAGCCGAACTTTTTCGTGACGGAGGCAGAGATCGTAACACCCAGCAGCCGGTACGCCGGGCGCACGCTGTATCTGTCGCTCCCGTTGTGCCGTGTATTAGAGCGCGCAGAGCTACGGGCCATCATCGCGCACGAGCTTGCCCACTTCCATGGGCAAGACACACAGTTCAGCGTGAAGTTCGACCCGATCTACCGCGGCGCCACGCAGGCGCTTCACAGCCTGGCATCCGCTGCGGCGGAGCGCACAACCCAACTCCTGGCAACCCTGCCGGCACTGATGATCCTCCGCTACTTCCTGGATTCGTTCGAGACGGCCGAAGCGAAGCTCAGCCGGGAAAGAGAGTTGGCAGCCGACCGTGTCGCAGCCACCGTCGGCGGGGTAATGCCAACCGCGACCGCCCTCTTGCGCGTTCACCTCTACGATCCGGCCTGGCCGGTCACACTGGGGCTCGCACGAAAAGCGGTAAGTGAGCGTCAGGCGTACGCGAATCTCAGCGAGACGTATCAACGTGTCGTCGAGGCGACCCCGCTCCCAACGCTGCTTGCCCAAGTCGACGCGCGCACGCACCCGCACCCGACGGACTCTCACCCACCCCTATCTGCTCGCCTGGAGGCCCTGGGTCAGTCCGTGAACGATTTGATCGCGCATACCCAGAACCCGGTTCCAGCAGACCCAGCGATCAACCTGGTGACGAACTACGAGCAACTGGAGCACGAACTTTCCAGGATGGTTCAGTCCATGCTGGCACAGCCGGATAACGGGGTCTCGTCTTCGCCCGTGCAGTAACCCCAACCCGCTACGTGCTGCGACGTGTGGCAGCCGCGGGGAACCCCAGCCCCATGCGTCGCAGGGAGCGGAACTGGTTGTGGCCGACGATGAGGTGATCGAGGAGGTCGATGCCGAGGAGCTGGGCCGCCTGGACGAGTTGAGCAGTGAGCGCGACGTCGGCGGCGGATGGGGTCGGGTCGCCCGACGGGTGGTTGTGCAGGATCGCGATGGCGGGGGCGTTCAGGCGCACGGCGTCGCGGAACACCTCGGCGACGCGCACCTGGGCGCTGTTGACGCTCCCCTGGTAGAGCGTCACCGTGCGCAGCACGCGGTGCTTGGTGTCGAGCACCACGACCCGGAGCTGTTCCTGGTCGAGCGCGCCCATGTCGCTCCCGGCCACGGCGTAGATGTCTTCCGGGGTCTGCACCTGCGGGCGGTCCTCCGGCTGGGCGACAGTGAGACGCCGCCCCAATTCCAGCGCGGCCTTCAGCTTGGCGGCCTTGGCCTCACCGATGCCGTGTGACCGGCGGAGATCTTCGAAGTCGATGCGCGCCAGGCCCGGTAGCCCCTCGTGCTCGACCAGCAGGCGCGTCGCAATGTCGAGCACCGTCTCGCCGCGCACCCCGGTGTTGAGGATGATCGCCAATAGCTCGGCGTTGGTCAGCGCGGCGGCGCCGCGCAGGCGCAACTTCTCGCGCGGGCGCTCGTCGGCCGGCATCTCGCGCATGGTCAGGTGGTAGGTTGCTCGCGAGTCAGCACCCATGGCCCGTCCTGGTCTTGTCTTCAGACGACGGCGTCACTATCGCCGATTTCGCCGTCATCATCAAGTACTCACCTGCCGCGTCGCGTTCTGCTATCCTGTTTCGGTAAACGTGGGACATCTCATGACCCCAGGAGCCTGCGTATCTGCTCGTTGCGCCGTCATCACCGCGATCGAGGAGGCGACCGATGTTCGGCAGACGCAAGCGGATCAAGCAACTCGAGCGGCAGGTGCAGGCGCAGCAGGCAGAGATCGCGCAACTGCGCGAGGAACTGCGGAGCGTCCAGGCCCCGTCCCCGCGCAACACCCACGTCGAGGTCCGCGTCCGCAAGCGTGACGCGTTCTGGGTCAGCTTCTGGTGGGGGTTTTTCCAGGGGCTGAAGCGCTAGCTCCGCCGCCCGCTCCCAGGGCGCACGAGCAGGTCGCCTATCAATGGTATACTTGTCTTGCGCCGCGCCGGAGGTTTACGGCGCGGCTTTACGCACTAAGACACCGAGAATCCCACCGACAGCGAGGGCCGATTCGTGGTATTCAGCAGGCTATTCCGCCGGCGCGCCGAGCCAGAGCCAAAGATCGAAGCCGGTCTGAAGAAGACGCGCCGCGGCATCTTCAAGGACATCGCCAACCTGTTCGAGCGGAGCGAGATCACCGAGGATCTGTTCGAGGATCTCGAAGCACTCCTGATCCAGGCCGACCTCGGCGTCGAGACGACCCTGGAGTTGCTCGATAACCTGCGCGATCGGATCGACCGCGAGCGGATCAAGCAGCCCGCCGACGCCCGCGAGGCGCTTCGGACGGAGATGATCGCGCTGCTGGAGAACGCGACGCGCAACCGCAAGATCAAGATCTACCAGCGCGGCGTTCCCTTCGTCATCCTGGTGGTCGGCGTCAACGGCACCGGGAAGACGACGACGATCGCCAAGCTGGCGAAGTACCACCAGGACCAGGGACGCAACGTCATGCTCGTGGCCGGGGACACGTTCCGCGCCGCCGCGATCGACCAGCTCAAGGTCTGGGGCGAGCGACTGAAGGTCCCGGTCATCGCCCACGACCCCGGGGCCGACCCCGGCGCGGTCGTCTTCGACGGTATGCAGGCCGCTTACAACCGCAACGCCGACATCCTGCTCGTCGACACCGCCGGCCGGCTGCACACCAAGTACAACCTCATGGAAGAATTGAAGAAGATCCGCAAGGTGATGCAGCGGCACGTGGCCGAGGCGCCGCAAGAGGTGCTGCTCGTGATCGACGCCACGACCGGGCAGAACGGCCTGGTGCAGGCCAAGAAGTTCGCCGAGGCGGTCGAGATCACCGACATCGCCATCGCCAAGCTCGACGGCACCGCCCGCGGCGGGATCGCCTTCGCCATCGCCCGTGAGCTCGGCACGCCCATCAGCTACGTCGGCACCGGGGAGCAGGTGACGGCACTGGCCGAGTTCAACCCGGTCACCTACGTCGACGCCCTCTTCTTCGGTGAGGAGGAGGAACTCTAGTCATGTTCGAGACACTCAGCGACCGGTTGACCGCGGTCTTCCAGCGCATCGGCAACAAGGGTCGCCTCACCGAGCAGGACGTCGACGAGGCCATGCGCGAGGTCCGCCGCGCGCTCCTGGAGGCGGACGTCAACTACAAGGTGGTCCGGGACTTCGTCAGCGCCGTGCGCGAGCGCGCCGTCGGCGAAGAGGTCCTGAAGGCGCTGACCCCCGCCCAGCAGGTCATCGCCATCGTGCGGGACGAGTTGATCAAGATCCTGGGCGAGGAGCGCGTGCCGCTGCAGCTCGCCCAGGTGCCGCCGACCATCGTGATGGTGGTCGGCCTCCAGGGCTCCGGGAAGACCACCCACGTCGCCAAGATCGCCAACCTCCTCAAGAAGGAGGGGCGCCGGCCGTTGATGGTCGCCGCCGACGTCTACCGCCCGGCCGCCATCGACCAGCTCCAGACGCTCGGTGGGCAGATCGACGTGCCGGTCTACAGCGAGGGCACCAAGGCCAATCCGATCGACATCGCCAAGAACGCGGTCAAGCTGGCCAAGGACCGCGGGTACACCGTCGTCCTGATCGACACCGCCGGCCGGCTGCAGATCGACGAGCCGATGATGCAGGAGGTCGAGCGGATCGCCGAGGCGGTCAAGCCGCATGAAATCCTCCTGGTGGCCGACGCCATGACCGGCCAGGAGGCGGTCAACGTCGCTCAGGAGTTCCACCGGCGGCTGGCGCTGACCGGGTTGATCCTGACCAAGATGGACGGCGACGCCCGCGGCGGCGCCGCGCTCTCCATCCGCTCGGTCGTCGGCGTGCCGATCAAGTACATCGGGACCGGCGAGCGCATCGACGCGGTCGAGCCGTTCTACCCCGACCGGCTGGCCTCGCGCATCCTCGGCATGGGCGACGTCCTGACGCTGATCGAGCGCGCCCAAGCGGAGATCACCGAAGAGGAGAGCCGCGCCCTCGAAGAGAAGGTGCTCGCCGGCCAGTTCAACTTCGAGGACTTCCTGAACCAACTGCAGCAGATCAAGCGGATGGGGCCGCTGACGCAGCTCCTCGAAATGATCCCCGGCATCGGGCAGGCCCTGCGCCAGCAGCAGGTGCAGATCAGCGACGACGAGTTCAAGCACATCGAGGCCATGATCTTCTCGATGACGCCCGAGGAGCGCCGTAACCCGGACATCCTGAAGCCGAGCCGTCGCAAGCGCATCGCGGCCGGTAGCGGCACCTCGGTGGCGCAGGTCAACCAGCTCGTCAACCAGTTCAAGCAGATGCAGAAGATGATGGCCCAGTTCGGGGAATTGGCCGGCGGCGCGGGTGGCCGGCGCGGGCTGCGTGGGCTGATGCGCAGCCGCCAGGCGCTGGCCGGCTTGGGCGACGCCGACCTGGAGGCGCTGATGCAGCAGGGCGCCTTCCCACCCGGGATGGGCAACCCCGCCCTCGGTGGTCCGACACCCCGCAAGGCGACCAACTCGCCCAAGAAGGGCAAGAGCAAGAAAAAGAAGTCCAAGGGGCGGCGGCGCTAATCCGCCGCCTCGCCGTTTCTCACCCGACCGTCGGCGGGATCTCCAGGTGGACCACGCCCTGCATCTCCATCACGTAGCCCTCGCGGACCTGGACAACACGCATCTGGACCGACTCGCACGACGGGCAGCGGAGCACCGCCCCCATCTCCCCGCCGTATAGGAGCAGCGTCCCGAGCGGCGATGTCTGCCCGCAGCCGGCGCAGGTGCTGCGCGCCACGGTGACGTCGAAGGCGAAAACCTGTTCCAGCAGCCCGGCCGCCGCGTTGCCGTCGAGCCGCAGCGTCTCCGCGCTCATGCTCACCCTCCCGTCGGCCCGAAGCGCTCGGTCTTGACCGACGCCGGGTCGTACCCCAGGTCCACCAGCAACGTCGCCACTGCCTCGACCAGCGGCGTCGGCCCGCAGACGAACGCCCGCGGTCGCTCCTCCGGCGCCCAGGCGATCTCGTTCAGCATCTCCCGGTCGATCCGCCGCCGGTAGCCGGTCCAGCCCTTCGGCTGGGCGCGCGTCAGCGTGTGGATCACCGCCAGATCGGGGTCGTTCGCCGCCAGCCGCTCCAGCTCTTCGCGGTAGATGATGTCCTGCGCCGAGCGCGACGAGTACAGGAGCCGGACGGGCACCGGGCTCCGCCATGCTGCGCGGTGACGGAGCATCGCCATGAGCGGCGCGATTCCCGACCCGCCCGCGACCAGGAGCAGCGGTCCACCCTCCCGCGTCTCCCAGGTGAACCAGCCGCCGATCGGCCCGCGGAGCTCCAGGAAGTCGCCGGGACGCAGCTCATCGGCCAGGTAGGGCGATACCTCACCGTCCTCCAGCCGCTCGACGGTGATCGTGATCCATGGCTCTTCGGGCGCCGAGGCGATGGAGTAGCTGCGCTGCGCCTGATACCCGTCCTCGGCGGTCAGGCGCACGTCGATGTGCTGCCCGGCGCGGTGTCCTTGCCAGTCCGGAACGTCGAGCACCAGGCTCACCACCCGTGCCGTCTCCGGCACGATATCCCGGACCGTCGCCACGCGCCAGGTGAGTCGCGGTCGCGTGGCCACCATCACTCATCACCCCAATACCGCTGCTCCCGCCAGGGATCGCCGTACATGTGGTAGCCGAGCGACTCCCAGAAGCCGGGCTGGTCCTCCGGCAACAACTCCAGCCCACGCACCCACTTCGCGCTCTTCCAGAAGTAGAGGTGTGGTACCAGCAGCCGAGCCGGGCCGCCGTGCTCCGGCTCCAGCGACTGGCCCTCGTACTCGTAGGCGATCCACGCCTTGCCGCCGGTCACGTCCTCCAGCGGCAGGTTGGTGGTGTAGCCGCCGTCGCAGAACGCCAGCACGTAGTCGGCGCTCGTCTCCAGCCCGTCCAGCAGCGTGTCGACCGACACACCCTTCCAGGTCGTATCCAGCTTGCTCCACTTGGTGACGCAGTGGATGTCGCGGGTGATCTCCTCCGCCGGAAGCTGGAGGAACTCCGCCCAGGTCCAGCGCCGGGCCTGGTCCACCTGGCCGACGATCGAGAAGTCCCAGCGGTCGAGCGGCGTGCGCGGCGTCGGCCCCGCCGAGAGGACGGGGAACCCATCCACGATGTACTGCCCCGGCGGCAGCCGCCCTGCGACACTCGCGGTCCGTCGTCGCCCCTTGAAGCCACGGGATATGAAGCTCACGACCCCCTACCTCTCGCCTGTCCCGCTCGAATTACGTCGAGCCAGCGACCGCACGGAGTGTGCCGCGTGTCGGAGGTCGTGGAGTTGCTTGCAGGAGGGTCAGGAATCGGGGGCGGGCACGCGCCGCAACCGGTGCACGCGAACGTGCACCCCGGCATCGTTGGGGTCGGGCCAGGGGCCGTCCCATTCGCCGTCGGATTCGCTCAGTTCCCAGTCCTGCGTGCAGGCGATCTCGATGAAGCGGCCCGCCACCGGCCGCCGCGGCTCCGCCAGCCAGAGCAGCCCGCCCGGCAGCACCAGCCGGCCGAGCAGAGCCAGGAGCGGTTGCACGTCGCGCGACTCGTACAACACGTCGGCCGCCAGCACCACCGGAAAGCCCTCCCCGGCCAGGTCGAAGAGCTCATCCGGCGGCTTGCGCCAGTTCATCTGCAATGTAGACGGCTCACGCCCGGCGTTGGCGAGGCAATTGGCGCGGGTGAGCAGCAGCGACTCCGGCGCGTAGTCGGTGACGGTCAGATCCGCTCCGGCGTTGAGCGCGGCAATCGCCGTCACCCCGAGCCCGCAACCGATCTCCAGCACACGAATCCCGGCCACCGTCTGCGGGCGCAGCGTGATCGCATCCGCCAGCGCGATCCCACTCGGCCAGAGCTCCGCCCAGTACGGCAGATTCTGCTCCGGGTCGTCCGCCACCGCATCCAGCAGCGGGTCGATATCCGCCGGGTGGGTGATGCGGAACGCCCGGCCACTCCGAGGGAGGCACACATCAGTGGCGATAAGGGGAGTGATGAAGCTCTCGATCATCGGGTCGCCAGCAGCCGGGTCGGGGGACGCCTCGTGGGCACCACATGCGTCATCCCCACAGGTGACGAAGAACCTTCCACAACTACTCGACCCGTTGTCTTGTCTCGTAACGAGACGACCACAGTGTAACCAAGCGCACCGAGATACCGCTGGAGCGTCGCAAGTGTGACGTTGGTTGCCGCGCGTTCGAGTCGGCTGATGGCTTGCTGCTTGAGCCCGGACCTCGCCGCGGCTTCCTTTTGCGTCAGGCCGCGATGAAGCCGCGCGTGATACAGCAGATGCGCGATATCAAGCGCTTCCGACGCAGCAGCAATGTCAGCACGTTCGTTATCGCTCAGGGTAGCGATGTATGCGTCCAAATCATCGTTCATCTGCTTGAAATCGCTCATTGATGTCGCTTCTCCCAATCAGCTTTGTATCGTCGTGCTCGATCGAGTTCCTTCCGGTTCAGCGCCTGTCGATGTTTGACGTAGCCGTTCGTCACTATGATTTCTGAACCATGCTGGAAGAAGAAAAACGCTCGCGCGATATTCGCGTGCCCAACACGAAGTTCGTAGATCTTGTTCGTCCTGTCAACACAAGTGGTCAACGGCGGGCCGTGATAGTCACGGTTTTTCAGCTTGGTGAGCCCAGCAACGACGAGCGCGTGGAGGGTTGGTTGTTGGCTCCGTAGTTCATCCAGCCATTCGATCATCGGCACATAGCCAGTCGCCGTGGCGTAGAAGCGGACCCGAAACTCCATCTCGCTCCCTACAACATCTTTATTGTAACACACCGGCGGGAAGCGCCGAACCCCCAGCACACGCTGATATTGATCATCGTTACACCATCATAGCGAACCAAGCGATATGGGGAAACATTGGGACACGCTGAAGTATGAAAACAGGAGAGGGAGCCGCCAGGGCTCCCTCTCGAGAAACATGCGTATGTCGGGCTGTGGCGGTCCGCTCACCCCTCCGTTCGCGCGCCGGCGAGGCGGCCGACCTTTGTGATGCCGACGGTGACCCGCTGTTTGCCCACCTTGATCTCCTCGCGGTGGAAGCCGTCGGCCTCGGGGTCACCCGGTCGCAGGTCGGTCGAGAGCGTCTCGCCCTTGATGTAGTCGGCGAAGCGCTCGATGGCCTCAGCCAGTTCGCCGCTCGCCTGGTAGACGGTCTCGATGGTGTCCTCGATTTGCAGGCCGGCATTCTTCCGCGCGTCCTGCACGCCGCGGACGAAGTCGCGCGCCATCCCTTCGAGCCGCAGCTCCGGCGTGATGGTCAGATCCAGCGCCACCATGAAGTCGCGGTCCTCGGCAACGCTGAAGCCCTCCCGGTCCTGGACCTCGACCAGCAGCTCGTCCGGGTTTAGCTCGACCGTCTCGTCATCGACCGTGAGCGTCACCGGGCGGCCGGCGCGCTGGAGCTGGCCGATGCGCGCCGGGTCGGCGGCCTCAAGCGCCTTCCGGATCGCGCCGAGCTTCGGGCCGTACTTCGGCCCCAGCACTGCCAGGTTCGGGCGCACCCGGTAGGTCACGTACTCGTCCGGGTTGTCGACGACCTCGAAGTCCTTGACGTTCAGCTCATCCAAGAGCTGATCCTTCAGGCGCTCGATCGCGGCGACCGCCCCGTCCTGCCGCGACCCGACCAGCACGCGCGGCAGCGGCTGGCGAACCTTGACGTTCGCCCGGGCGCGGGCGGCCCGCCCGAGGCCGACGACGTGCAGCAGCGCCGCCATGTCGCGATCCAGGTCCGGATCGACCTTCGACTCGTCCACTTCGGGGAAGTCGGTCAGGTGAACCGACTCCGGCGCCGACGGATCCACGCTCAAGACCAGGTTGCGATACATCACCTCGGTCATGAACGGGAGGAAGGGCGCCAGCAACTTGGTGACCGTGACCAGCACCTCGTGCAGCGTCAGGTAGGCAGCCGCCTTGTCCCGGTCGCTCTCCGTCTTCCAGAAGCGGCGCCGGTTCCGCCGGATGTACCAGTTCGATAGATCCTCGACGACGAACTCCTCGATGGCGCGCGCCGCGTTGAGCGAGTCGTAGTCGCTCAGCCGGTCGCGGACCACCCGCACCACCTCCTGCAGGCGGGAGAGGATCCAGCGGTCGAGCAGGGTCCGCTCCGCCAGCGGCACGTCGTGCTCGGCCGGGTTGAAGCCGTCGAGCGCAGCGTAGTTGGCGAAGAAGGCGTAGGAGTTCCAGAGCGGCAGGATGAACTGCCGCCGCGCCTCATCGCCGAGCGAGAAGCCGAAGTTGAGGTTCTGCGCCGGGTTGTGCTTCAGGTAGAGCCAGCGCATCACATCGGCGCCCATCCGCTCCGCGGCGTCATCGAACCAGATGGCGTTGCCCTTGCTCTTGTGCATCTCTTCGCCGCGCTCGTCGCGGAGCGTGGCGAAGCCGAGCACCGTGCGGAACGGCGACTGCCCGACGAGCACCGTGCTCTGCGCCAGCAGCGAGTAGAACCAGTTGCGGAACTGGCCCGGGAACGACTCGGTGATGAAGTCCGCCGGGAACCACTCGCGCCAGTACTCCCGGTCGTGCCGGTAGCGCAGTGTCGAGAAGGGCACGATGCCCGCGTCGAGCCACGGGTTCCCGACGTCTGGGATGCGCGAGGCGATCCCGCCGCACTGCTCGCAGCGGATCTTCACCGCGTCAACCCACGGCCGGTGCGGGGTATGCCCCTCGAACTCCTCCCAGCCGGCAACGGCCCGCTCCTTCAGCTCCGTCTCGCTGCCGATGACGTCGAACCAGCCGCACGCGTCGCACGTCCAGATCGGGAGAGCCAGACCCCAGTACCGCTTCTTGGAGATCATCCAGTCGTCCATGTTGCGGAGCCAGTCCAACTCGCGCTCCAGGCCGAACTCGGGGATCCAGCGGACCGCCTTGGCGACCTCCATGATCTGCTCGCGCCACGGGTCGACGGCGATGTACCACTCCTCGACCAAACGGAAGACCAGGTCGGTGCCGCACCGCCAGCAGGTCGGGTAGCGGTGGGTGTGCGGGTAGGCGTGGTAGAGCAGGCCCTTCTCACGCAGGTTCTCGACGATCGGCTCAGCCACGGTCGCCACGCGCATCCCGGTGAGCCAGTCGAAGCCGTCGACGTACACCCCGCTCTCATCCAGCGGCGCGACGACCGCCAGGTTGTGCTCCTTGCCGAGCTGATAGTCCTCACGACCGGCGCCGGGGGCGATGTGGACGATGCCG
The DNA here is from genome assembly GCF_019683595.1 of Sphaerobacter sp. GTDB lineage: Bacteria > Chloroflexota > Chloroflexia > Thermomicrobiales > Thermomicrobiaceae > Sphaerobacter. Next base: position 13,229 of record NZ_JADGHZ010000015.1, read on the forward strand.
GTACCTTCGGCCGCGTCGACGGCGTCCCACGGGATGACGCGGTGCTCGACCCCCTGCTCGGCGGGCAACTCGTCGAACGGGCCACGGTAGCGCCAGCCGAGCATGTCGCTACCCTTGACCTCGCCCACGACCTCGTACTCACCACGGATCGCGTTCGGCACCGCCTCGCGCGCCACGTAGTAGATGTCGTCGCCCTGCTTGACCTTCTGGTAGGTCAGATCCGGATGGACGGCCGCGGCCACGTTCGCCGCCAGCGTCCAGGGCGTCGTGGTCCAGACGAGCAGGTACTCGCGATCCCGCCCCTCCAACGGGAAGCGGGCGAAGAGGCTGGTGTGGGTTCGCTCCTGGTACCCCTCGCTCACCTCCATCTCGGACAGGCCGGTCGCGCAGCGGGGGCACCAGGGCATCACGTCGGCGCCGCGGTAGATCCACCCGCGCTCGTGGCACACCTTCAGGAAGTGCCAGATCATGTAGTTGTTCTCGTCGGACATCGTGTAGTAGGAGTTGTCCCAGTCCATGAAGTAGCCGAGGCGCTTGGACTGCTCGGTCTGCACCGCGGCGTACTTCCAGACCCGCTCCTTACACTTCTCGACGAAGCGCGCGATGCCGTAGGCCTCGATGTCCTGCTTGGAGGTGAACCCGAGTTCCTTCTCGACCTCGACCTCGACCCACAGTCCCTGACAGTCGAACCCGTTCTGGTAGCGCTGGCGCTCACCCAGCATGGTGTGGAAGCGCTGGTACAGATCCTTGTAGGTTCGACCCCAGGCGTGGTGCACCCCCATCGGGTTGTTCGCGGTGATGGGGCCGTCGATGAACGACCAGCGCTTCTTGGACTTTTCGTTGCGCTTCAGATACTTCTCGACGACGCCGCTCTCATACCACCAGCGCAGCGTCTCCCGCTCCAGGGCTGGAAAGTCAACCTTGGTTGAGACGGGCTTGAACACGGCCGACCCTCCTGCTTTCCTCCCGCGCCGTCGGTCGCATCCGGCGCAGGGTTACCTGCGACATTCAGCGGTGCCAAAACACCAAACCCCGTCCTCCATTGAGGACGGGGTTCACCCGCGGTACCACCTCAGTTGACCCGCTCGGCGGGCCCACTCAGCGAGATGCTGTCCGCCGCCCGGCCGGGCATGCGGCTCTACATCTCCGTCACGATAACGGGTGACGACTCCGGCCACGTCTACTAGGCGACGGCGTCGCCGTTCGGGTGGCGGCTCGGGAAGGATTTTCCGCGGGGATCCGACGCATCCGGCTCACACCAACCCCGGACTCGCTGGGCCGATCGCGCCGCGTACTCGTTTCCGTCGCAGCCGTTGCACTATCGTTAAAATGTTACCAGTTTCACGACACCGGGTCAACGCGCGGCCGAACCGGCACGCGCGCTCGGCTACAGCCGCCCGGCCACGCTGCCGATGAGTCGCAGCCCGAAGGCCAGGATGACTGCACCGACGATCGCCGGGATGACGGCGATGCCGCCGATGTGCGGCGGGATGCTGCCGATCAAGAGCGTGCCGATCCAGCTTCCGGCCAGCCCGGCCACGATCGCGCCAAGCACGCCGTACGGCAGCCGCCCGGGGACGATGTAGCCAGCCAAGAACCCGATTACCGCTGCCACGAGCAGCGTGAAGGCCAGCCCGATCAACGTGAAGGTGATCTTGATTAGGATCACGAGGACAATCAACGCTGCAATGAGGGCGATCGCGACACCCACCTCAGTCGCCTCCTCGCTTCACCACAAGCCCCGTCAGGGGTGTGCTCCATCGCTCCAAGGTATACCAAAACCGGTACCCGCCGCGCGTGGTGGACAGACGCGCATGCGGATCCGATGCGTATTCAGAACCATTCTCCTATACCATCCGATACCATCGGCGCGCTGAGACGTTGTACCGTTTAAGGGGACACAGGCGATGTGTGCGGCCCGAGCCGGATGGACCCGGGCCGCCTCACTCTCCGCCTGGATGTCGGTACGGGGAAGGGACGGGATCACGATGACACAGCATCGGACGCCCCAGCGGGGCGGATCGCGCCTCCGCGCCTCGCTCTACCTGCCGCTGGTACTCCTTCTCACCGTGCTGCCCGTCCTCTCCGCCCAAGCCCCCGTGAAAGCAGCCGACCCCTTCGACGACGTGCTCGCCACGATCAACACCTACCGTGCCTGGCTGGGCCTCCAGCCGATGAAGCGACACCCAGCCCTCGATGCCGCGGCCCAGGGTCACGCCCGCTACTACCAGCTCAACTTCGGCGATCCCAGCCTCGCCGGTATGGGGCTCCACGAGCAGCAGCCGGGCAGGCCGGGCTTCACCGGCGCCACGATGCAGGACCGCGCCCGCGCCGCGGGTTACACCGGCTGGGTCAACGAGAACATCGGCATCAGCGGCTCGATGGCCGCCAGCGTCGACTGGTTTATCGCGACGATTAACCACCGGCTGACCCTGATCGATCCGCGCTACACCGAGATCGGGTTCGGCGCCGTCAACGACGGCAACGTGCGCATCGAAGTAATCGACGTCGGCGCGCCGTCCTGGAGCGAAACCGCCACCCCGGAGTGGGTCGCCTGGCCGCCGGACGGGACCACCGGCGTCGGCCTCCGGTTCTGGGGTGAGGCACCCAACCCCTTCCCCGGCGCCAGCTACCCCGTGGGCTACCCGATTACGCTCAAGTACCACGGCCCGGGGAACGTGACCTTCGAGCGTGCCATCCTGACGGCCAACGGCCGAACCGTCCCCGTCATCGCGCAGACGGGCAACGGCTGGCTCACCCGCCGCACCTACATGATCGCCGCCACCAGCCCGCTCGAGCCGGGCACCACCTATACGGTCACCGTCGAGGGCAACGTCGACGGCAGGCCCTTCTCCCACACCTGGTCATTCCGCACCGCCAACGGGGACGGTGAGCGGTTGGACCGACGCGGCCCGGTGCCCATCGCCCCGCCGATGGCGGCGCTCCCGCCCGGCCTCACCGGCGCGGACCGCGCGGTACAGGACCTCTGGCGCTCAACCGACGGCTCCGTCGCGCAGGGCACCGACGAGCGCAGTTGGCTCTGGGGACCCGATAGCTTCGCTGCACTGAAGGAGGCATACGCGGAGGCGCCCGGCGGGAACCGCCAGGTCTACTACTTCGACAAGAGCCGCATGGAGATCACCAATCCAGGCGGCGACCGCACCAGCCCATGGTTCGTCACCAACGGCCTTCTGGTACGCGACATGATCCGCGGGGAGATCCAGATCGGCGACAACGCATTCCAGCGGGTCGGCCCGGCCGCCGTCCCGGTGGCGGGTGACCCTGCTCTCCAGAATCCCGACGCGCCCACCTACGCCTCGCTCCGCGGTGTGGCGACCGTCGCCAACGACCACCGCGCGCCCAACCGCATCGGCGCCGCCGTCCAGGAGACCCTGACCAAGGCAGGCTCCGTCGGGACGAATCCAGCGCTGGCCGGGTACACGACGCTCGCCGCCTACGACGAGGTCACCGGGCACAACGTCGCCGCGGTGTTCCATAACTGGCTCACGCAGCAGCCCTGGAACCCGATCTACGTGGTCGGGCGCCCCATCACCGAACCGTACTGGGTTCGCGCGCGGGTGCAGGGCGTCGACCAGTGGGTGCTGGTGCAGGCATTCGAGCGGCGCCTGCTGACCTACACGCCCGCCAACGCCGACCAGTGGCAGGTGGAGATGGGCAACGTCGGACGCCACTACTACCAGTGGCGCTACGGCGCGCCCCCGCCGTCGCCCTAGCGACGGTCGCGACAGCCGATCGACGCCTGACCTGGGAGCGGGGCGCCCGCTACAATTGCGGCACGATGCCCGCGGCCGGGCCCACCCGGCCTCGCTCCCAGGAGGCACCATGACCAGCTACAAGGGCGTCGACCGCTACGCCACCGTCCGCGAGCGCGTCAACGACCTCGTCCGCAGCACCGAGAGCGTGCAGGCCATCCTTGACGGCGTCTGCGCGATCCTCACGGAAACCCTCCCCCACTACACCTGGGCCGGGATCTACCTGGTCGAGGGCAACGACCTCGTCCTCGCCGCCTGGCGCGGCCCGGCCGCGACCGAGCATGTGCGCATCCCGATCGGCGAAGGGATCTGCGGCTACGCCGCCGCGCACGGCGAATCGATCATCGTGCCGGACGTCGCTCAGGACCCGCGCTATCTCCAGTGCTTCGTCGAGACGCGCGCCGAGATCGTCGTCCCCATCCTGGCCGGCGATCGGGTTCTCGGCGAGATCGACGTCGACTCGAACCAGCTCAACGCCTTCGGCGCGGGCGATCAAGAGTTCCTGGAGGAACTGGCCGACCGGCTGGCCAGCACCATCCTGAAAGCCGATCGCACCTAACCCCGGCTGGCACGCCCCTTGCACCCTCCCCTGGCGGCAACGAGGTTCAACGTGCGACGAGCGCCGGGCGGAACCGGCGGGTCGTCGCCCCACGGGGAGAAAGCATGACCGTACCAGGTGACGCGGGCGGATGGAACCGGGACAAGCTCCAGGCAGCGCTGCGGGGAGGGTATCGCACCGTGATCGGCGTCTTCCCCTCGGTGGACGATGCCCGCGCCGGCCTCGAGCGGCTCCACCGTGCCGGGTTCGACCGCGATATGCTCTCGCTCGTCACGCGTGGCACCGACGCCGCGGCGGAAATCCCATCACAGGCGGCGTCCGAGCAGGCATCAGGCTCGTCCCTGGCGGGCGCGCTCGGCGGTGGCGTCGTGGGCGGCGTGCTGGGCGGGCTGGTCGGCGCCGGACTCCTCGCCATTCCGGGGGCGGGGCCACTCCTGGCAGCGGGCTGGCTGGCATCCGCGCTGGGCGGCGCGGCCGTGGGCGCAGGCGCCGGCGGCTGGATCGCCTCCGTGGCCGGGCTCGGCGTGCCCAAGGATCTCGCGGCGCACTACAAACAACTCGTCGAGCAAGGCAACTTCCTGGTCATGGTCCTGGCCAAGGAAGGGGAGCAGCTCGCGGATGCGGAGCGGCTCCTCAACGCGTCCGGCGCCCGGGACGTCGCCAGCTACCGCTACCAGGCCCGCCCGGAACCCTTCCCCGGCTCCGAATCCCCCGCCGAGGAACGACCTCAATAAGACCACACCAACTCCGGCAACGCGCGCAACGAGCGTCACCGGTCGTGGCTCCCCTCTCCCAACTTTGGGAGAGGGGTCGGGGGTGAGGGCCTCTCCCACGGGCCCGGACGAAGCCGTCCGCGCTTCTGCTCCTACCGCCTCGCGATGGCATCGCGGATATCCAGCGGTGTGTTGCTGGCGATGCCGTCGACCCCGGCGCGGGCCACCCGGGCGGCCTCTCCAGGATCGTCTACGGTCCAGGTGAAGACCCGGTAGCCGCGCCGGCTGAGGAACCGCACCAGCCACGGGGTGACCACCCGGTGCTGGAGCATCACCGACCGCGCTCGGGAGATCCACAGGCCGGGCAGGAGCACCAGGAGAAGGGTCAAGCGCAGCCAGCGCGCTGCCAACGGTTGTAGCGGCGCCGGCGCGCTGGACGCGAGGTGTCCGCGGGACAGCCCCAGCCCCAGCTCGGGCACCATCCGTCCCAGCCGCCGCAGGCTCCAGATATGGACACTCGACACCAGTGCCTGACCCACGACATCGTGGCGCCGGAGCGCGTCGGCGATCTCCGCTTCGTAGCCGCGGGCCTTCATGTCGAGGTTGAACGGCCGCGCCTTCCCGAATTGCTCGAGGAACTCGTCCAGCGTCAGCAGCCCCGGCACGGCTGCGCGCAGATCGGCGAACGACGTCTCCGCCACGTGGAACCGGCGACCGTCCGCGTGGACCGTGGCGTCGTGGACCAGGATCAATGTGCCGTCGACCGTGCGGCGGACGTCGAACTCCACCATGTCGACGGGCAGGTGCTCCGTGCGGGCGAATACGGGAGCGGTGTTTTCCTCGTTGCCCCGAGCACCGCCGCGGTGCGCGATCAAGATCGGCCGGCCGATCCTCGGCCCGTTAGCCGCGCGGCGCTCCGGACCGGCCATCTCATCCGTCCTGTCCGTTGTCCGCGTGGAGCCACGACCGGACCCACCGGTACACCGTCACGAGCCCCAGCAGGTAGGCTAGGCCGAGCAGGTAGGAGGCGAGCACGTCGGTCAGCCAGTGGTGGCCCAGGTAGACACGCGACGGCCCGACTAGCGCCGCCATCGTCGCGATGAAGCCCGCCGTGACCCAGCGCACGACGCCGTTCCGCACCTTGGTGAAGATGAGGTACGAGAAGAAGCCCCAGAAGGCGACGTAGTGCAGCGTGTGCCCGCTCGGGAAGCTCGAGTCGCGGATGTTGGCCTCGACCACGCGGAACATCTCGCCGTCCGGCCGGGGGCGCTGCACGAAGAGCTTGGTGGTGAAGCTGAGGAAGCTGGCGCCCCAGGCAGCGATCAGGAAGAGCGCCTCGGTGCGGAAGCGCAGGAGCCACGCCCCGACGATGGCCGTGGCCGGCAGGATCAGGCTCTGGGGACGGAACCCGAACCAGCTCACGGCCGACATCGCTCGCACGAGCATGGGGTGCTGGGCCCGCTGGATGCGCATGGTGGCAGCCACGTCCGCCTGGAGTGACTTGTTGGCGCGGACCACGACCATGAGTGAGAGGTAGCCGACCAGTGCCATTGCCGACGCGAGCAGGAAGAACCGGCTCCGGCGACGCTGCACCCGGCCGGGAACGACCGCGCGGTGCGCCCGGCGAGCCGCCTCATCCGTCACCTCGGCGGCGTGCTCGATCAAGTCCGCCATTGTCGCTCCTCTCGCTCCAGCGCGCCGCCCGCATCCGGCGCGGCCCCGATGCGATACGGCGGCCCCTGCGAGCCGCCGTTCGTATGCTCTGCTGTGCTTCCGCCAAGCGCCGCCCGGGGCTAGAAGGCCGGGACGTCGTCCAGGTCGCGGTGGCGAATACCGCCTTCGGGCGGGGCAAAGCCCTGCCCCACCAGCCAGTCGACCACGCCCTCGATCACGTCGTCCGGGGTGGAGGCCCCGGCCGTGACGCCCACCACCTCGACACCCTCGAGCCAGGCCGGCTCGATCTCTTCCTCGCTCTCGATGTGGTAGCTGGGCACGCCGTAGCTCCGGCCGACCTCGGCCAGTCGAGCCGTGTTCGAGCTCTTCTTGCCACCGATCGCCAGGATCAGGTCGACCTCACCAGCCAGCCGCCGCAGTGCGTTCTGGCGCTCCGAGGTCGGCTCGCAGATCGTGTTGCACACCCGGATCTCGCCGCCGTCGCGGGCGACCATGTTCGTCAACTGGGTGACGAACTCCATGAACTCATCGACATTCTTGGTCGTCTGTGAGACGACCGCCACCTTGCGCGGGGGCACCTTGGCGTCCGGGTCGGTCGACCCGCGCGGCGCGTTCCAGGGCAGATCCTCGATGTGCTTGGCGGCGACGGCACGTGAGGTTTCGGCCCAGGCGAGCACCCCCCGCACTTCCGGGTGGAAGGAATCGCCATAGACCACGAGGAAGTACCCCTGCCGCACCAGCTTCTGCCCGAGCCGCTGGACCTTGGTCACCAGCGGGCAGGTCGTGTCGATCAACTCCAGCCCGTGCTCGGCAGCCAGCCGCGCCCGCTCCGGGCCGGCACCGTGCGCCGTGATCGCTACCCGCCGGAAGCCGCGCTTGGCGGCCTCTTCGACCGATTCAGCGGTGTCGACGCCTCGCTCTTTGAGACGCTGCACGACCTGGGGGTTATGGATCACGTCGCCGATGGTCGCGACCGGGTTGTGCGGGTCGCCCGCCCCGGTGATGATCTCGAGGGCGCGGCGGACACCCCAGCAATACCCCAGCTCCTCCGCCATCACTATGCGTCGCGTCATCGCGCTGTCTAACCACCTCTCCGGTCGGCTACGTCGGGGTAGCGGATGACCGTCTTGTCGCTGGCCCGGTCCTTCATGAAGCGCTCGGCCAGCCACGCGGGTAGCGTCTCGGGGATGGTCACCGTATCAGGGTTCCCATCACTGGCGTACATTATACCGGGGTTGTCTGCCGCGTATGCGAACCACTCGGCCAGCACGTCCTCAGTGGCCTGGATCCGTGGCGTCCAGAAGGGGTCGAATTCCGCGTCCACCGGCGATGGTGCCGGGTTGGCGCCCACCATCAGCGCGCCGGAGAAGTGGTATTCTCGCCCCTCGTAGGTGAAGCCACGCAGCAGCGTGTCGTCCCCACCCGGCGGGTACATCCCGAAGGGTAGCGCGATCACCTCGACCTCGGCCTCCGGCACGTACTCGCGGATCATGTCGACCGCACCGGCCAGCTCCGCCTTGATCTCCTCGTCCGACAATTCGCGCAGGTTGGCGTGGCTCAGGGTATGGTTCCCCAGCTCGTACCCATGCTCCACGAGGAAGCGCAGCTTCTCCTCGGCGTACTCCATCTGCTCCGGCTCGTCGGGCCAGGCGAACGGCGCCCGCGGCAGGATCGAGAAGAGCCCACCGCGGCCGAAGTCGGGGTGGCGTGTGAAGAAGTCTTCCAAGATGCCTACTGCGCAGTCAGGGTCGATCTTCTTCTTGTCATTTTCGTCGACCAGATAGCGGAACTGGCTGACCACGCCGTCGTCGAAGGTCAGGACCACCGGGCGCTTCCCGGGCGGGGCACTGATGTGGTTGGTCAGGTAGTCGCGGATCGGGATGACGTAGTACCCGTGGTCGTAGAGCCACTGAAGGTCCTGCCGCAGGCCGTCGGGCGAGCGGTCATACTCGCCGCCGTCCTCGGTGATGCCGTGATACATCAGGACCATCACCTGACCCAACTCGTTCGGTTTGTAGGTGGCGAGCTCTTCTTGGGTTAGCGTCGGAGTCGGCTCTGGGGTCGGGGTCGCGGTCGGCGTGGGCGGTTCGGTCGGGGTCGGTGGCGGAGTCGCCGTCGGTTCCGCGGTTGTACCCCCGCACGCGAGCGAGACCGTCACAAGCAACATCGTGATCACCCGCGGCATCTGCCGCCAGCGCATCCCTATCCCTTTCCCTACGGCACCGCACCCGGTCGGACCGGCGGCTCGGTTCAGACCGACACCCCTCGGGAAGGGAGAAGCGACGTGCCGCGCGGCGCCTACCGAGTGCCGTCGAACCCGAAGAGCGGCAGCAACTCGCGCAGGTTCGCGATCGTGTAGTCGGGCGGCGGGCCACCGGGCCACTCCCGGCCGGTGCGATTCACCCACACACTGGCCAGGCCCGCCGCGCGGGCACCGGCCACGTCGTGCTCCGGGTTGTCCCCCACGTACACCGCCTCGTGCGGCGCCGCCTCGCCCAACTCTAGCGCGCGCTGGAAGATCGCCGGGTCCGGCTTCCAGACCCCGACCTCCTCCGAGACGAGGATGAACGGGAAGGCGTCCGCGATCCGCAGGCGCGCGATCTTATTGCGCTGGATCACGCTCGGGCCGTTGGTGATCATCCCCACCCGCGCGTGCTGCCGCACGGCGTCGACCACCTCCAGCGCCTCATCGAAGAGCTTCAAGCCGCGATAGCGGTCGCTCACATAGGATGCGACCGCACGCTCGACCCGTTCCGGAGTCCCGGCCCCCACCGTCGTCAGGATGTCGGCGAAGTGGTCGGTACCGAAGACGGAACGCGCGACCGCCGCCTCGACCAGCGCATCCAGGTCGACATCATCCAGGCCACGGCACGCTTCCGCGAACGCCACCCGCAGCCGCAGGCGCAGCGACGCATTGTGGTCGCACAGCGTGTCGTCGAGGTCGAACAGGACCAGTTTAGGGCGGAAACCGCTCGTGGCCATCTATCATTTTCCTTCAGTCGCACGACTGACGAGCCAAGCCTATGCCTGAACAGGCGACAGCGTCAAGCCGCGCTCCGGCCGACCTGAACCAGCCGGCTCACCGGTACGACTCCCGGCCGCGCAGCGCTCCGTCGCCGGAACTGGAACGCGTCAGGACGGCGCCTGCCCGGCACCGGTGTCCTCACCGTGGCTCGGCGGGCGCAGCCGTGCCATTGCCAGGGCGTCGACGTACCTGCCGGCGCGGAGCGCGTAGTCGACGAGCCGCCCCTCCACCACGAAGCCGAACTTCTCGTACAGGTGGATCGCCGCGGCATTGTCGGCGTAGACGGTCAACTCGACCCGGTGCAGGCCGAGCCAGTTGTCGGCCAGGTCGACCATCGCTGCCATCAGGGCGGTCCCCACGCCCCGCCGCTGGAACTCATCGTGCACCGCCATCCCGATCGAGCCGACGTGCCGGCGCCGGGCATGGCGCTCGACGTGAAGCCCGAGCGTCCCCACCACGCGGCCGTCCACCTCGGCCACCAGCCGGTGGACATCGGGACCGTAATCCGCGGCCCGTTGTCGCCGCTCCGCGACGGAGCGATAGGGGAGCTGGAGCGTGCCAAAGACCACGCCGGGACAGTTGAGGATCTCCGTGATGGCCGCGGCGTCCTCCGGCTCGGCCCCGCGGACGATGATCCTCTCCATCGCGGTCCCCCTCTTCCTGCCAGGCGAACAACCGGGTGAGACGTGAAGGTCAACCGTTTGGTATTCTAAGGTGATGACCTCGCATCGAGGTTGGACACATCGAGACGGTGCCAAGCGGCACCGAGCCTACAAGGAGGAGCATGGCGCGTTACACTGGGCCCAAGCACAAGATCTCCAGGCGGGAGGGCATCAACCTGACCGGCACCCGGTCGCGCTCGCTGGAGCGGCGGCTCAAGACCCCGCCCGGCGCCCATGCCCACGCCCGCCCGCGCCGCATGACCGAGTACGGCCGCCAGCTTCGCGAGAAGCAGAAGCTGAAGCGGCACTTCGGCATGCTTGAGAAGCAGTTCCGCCGGACGTTCCAGGACGCCCGCAGCTCACGCGAGCCGACCGGAACCGCGCTGGTCAAGCTGCTCGAGTCCCGGCTGGACAACGTCGTCTACCGGCTCGGCTTCACCCCGACCCGCCCCATGGCCCGCCAGCTCGTGAATCACGGGCATGTGCTGGTCAACGGACGCCGGGTCGACATCCCCTCGTACCGGGTGTCCCCGGGCGACACCATCGCGCTGACCGAGAAGGCGGCGGAGATCCCCGACGTTCAGGAGGCGCTCCAGGACGCCGGGCATCAGATCCCATCGTGGCTCTCGCGCGAGGGCACGCAGCCGATCGGCCGGGTGATCTCGGAACCCAATCCCGAAGAGCTCGACATCCCGGTCGACATCGAGTTGATCATCGCGTTCTACGCACGGTAGGAACCGACACTGGCGCCCAAGGCCCGGCATTGCCGGGCCTTGGAAACCGGTGTCCATGGTGATGCCGGTAGCTGCGCTCAGTTCGCCTCGGAGTCGCTCTCCAGCCAGTCGGGGGCGTCGCTCGGGTGCTGGCTCAACTCAAGCCGGCGCTCCAGCCAGAGCTGCTCCAGCTCCTCCTGAATCTGCCGCAGCCGCTCGGCCCGCTTTGTCGCGGCAAGGCCGTACACCTGTGCATTCAGCAGCCGGCGGCGCTCCTCATTCAGCGCATTGATCCGCGCCAGCGTGTCGCTCTCGTGTCGCACCGCGCCGCCGTACGGCTCCACCTCGACCTCCAGCTCCGGCATGTCGCCCCGCGGCGCGTCGGACACGCTCAAGTCCGGATCGGGAACCCGGCGACGCAGCAGTCGTGATCGCTCGTCTCGGGACATCGCTCCGCTCCACTCCCAGCGTTCGCTCGGTGTTGGGTCGCCCTGCGGTGACCGGTCGTCACCGATCCCACAGCGCGCGACCTTCAGCATGTTCGTGACCATGAGATGCACGGCGGACGCCTACCCGGTCAGCAGATCCGCCACGTAGGAGAGCGCCGCCCCGGCAGACGCCTGCACGACGAAGTCGGCCAGGGGATCCAGCGGAGTCGGCTCATTGTTGATGATCGCCAGGACTGCGCCCTGCTGGGCCGCGATCAACGGCACCTTGGCTGCCGGATTGACCTGGAGCGACGACCCGACGACCAGCATCAGTTCGCAGTCCCGCGCGATCTCCAGCGCGCGCCGCAGGTCGTCGGCCACCAGCGACTCTCCGAAGGAGATGGTCGCCTCCTTGACGATCCCGCCGCAGACCGGGCAGACCGGCTCCTCATCCCCCTCCGGCAACGGGAACTCCGCGGCCGGGAAGCGCCGCCCGCACTCCAGGCACCGGATCTCGTGGACCGTGCCGTGAAGCTCGATCACCGTCTCCGGGTCGGCTCCGGCCCGCTGGTGCAGCCCGTCGATGTTCTGCGTGATGATCGTCGACAGGAGGCCAGCTTCCTGCAAGCGCACGAGCGCCAGGTGCCCCGCGTTCGGCTCGACCTGGACCATCTGGGGATAACGCTCCCGGCGTCGCCGCCAGTAGGCAACCCGGACCTCCGGGTCGTTCAGGAACTCGCGGAACGACGTCGGCCTGATCCGTTTCCAGATGCCATTCTGCCCCCGGTAATCGGGGATCCCCGACTCCGTGGAGATGCCCGCACCGGTGAACGCGACCACCGGGCGGCGCACACGGATCTCCCCGGCAAGCGCCTCCAGAGTCTCGCGCTGCTGCTCGGTCAGTATCGCTCGCGTCGACGTCAGATCGTTCATATGTCTCTCTCCACCCCCAATTAAACGATCATTGTCAACCAAGAGGGCCTGATCGACACGCCGACCCAGAGGCACGGGCCATGCCACGCACCTCCGCAACGCCGGGGAACGATGCCTCTTCCGAGAGCCGGTTGAGGACGGTGATCCGACCGGGTGGAGAAAAGTTCCCGCGCCGAGCGGCAAGACCGGCACACCGGGGTCTGATCCGTAACGATCCCAGCCTGCTTTAGCCCCCGCGAACGCTCCGCCGCCCCTGCCGCCAGCCGAGGAGCGCCATCGCGCCCACCACGAGGAGGGCCAGGAGCGATACGGCGGCGCCGGCCCGCGCGAGGGGCGGCTGGAAGCGCCAGACGACCTCGTGCTCGCCTGCGGGCACCGTCACGGCGCGGAATAGCCCGTAGGCGGTAGCGGTTTCGGCCGGCTGGCCGTCCACCGTCGCGACCCAGCCGGGGTAGTTCGGGTCGGCCAGAACCACGTACGCGGGGCGGTCGGTCCGAACCCGCACGTGGAACCGGTTCGCCTCCAGGCGCTCGATCGTGGCCTCCCCCTGGCCGCCCGGCTCCGCAGGAGGGAGATCGCCTGTGAGGTAGAGCGTGGCGCGCGGATTGAAGTCGGCTTGCCGGATCGCCGCCAGCGCCGTTTCGAGGTCCACCTGCTCCGCCGTGTAGGCCAGCCAGACCCGGGGCATCGCGTTCGGGTTCTCCCAGATCACGAGCCCGTCGTCGGTGTCGTGGACGCGGCGGAACGCGGCGCCCGGCGGCGGCGCGTCCACATCGGTGATGAGGAACCGTGCGCCGAGCAGGTCGTAAAGTCCCTGGTCCCGGTTGTCCACCGCCGCGCGGCGGGCTGCGTCGTAGTCCCGTGGCTGCATCGGGTCGTACAGGCCGCCCACGTCGTCGAGCCCGACCACCGCGGCCAGGTCCGGCTGCCAGCGCGCCGTCGCCGCTTCGATCCGGAAGGGGCCGGAGCGCGCCGCCTCGGCCCGCAGGTAGTCGACCGCCTCCGCGTGCCGGAACCCGCCCGTGATGTCGTCCGGGGAGGGGTTGAACGTCGCCGTCGCGCCGAACAGGTCGACGACGATCAGCACCGTGGCCGCGACACCCACCGCCGGGCCGCGCAGGCGACCCCGGAGCACGGCCCAGAGGAGGACGGCGGTCAACGCCAGGTAGAGGAACAGCAGGTTCAGCCCATCGACGGCGATCACCGGGCGATTCGACAGGTCGTTGGCGCTGAGGATTATCGAGTAGAAGAGGGGGATGACAAAGAGCCCCAGCGCCGCCGTCCCGGCCAGGACCGCCCGCAATGCGAGACGGACGGCGCCCGCCGCGCTCGATGCCAGCCAATCCGCCCGTGCCGCCAGCTCGCTCACGCCGAACCCGGCGAGGAGCGCCAGGGCGAGGTCCAGATAGAGCACCGCGCGGGCCGGGGCGCGGATCAGGTCATACAGCGGCGCAAAGCGGTAGAACCAGCCGTGCAGTGGCGTGAAGGGGCCGAGCGCGAAGAGGAGGGCGGCCAGCCCCAGGCCGCCGAGGAAGAGCCGGACCGGGTCCGGGCGCGCGACCAGCGCGATCCCGGCCAGAACCAGGGTCGCGATGCCTGCGTAGGCCCAGATCTCGCCGTTGGAGAACGGACCCCAGTAGTCGGTCGGGTTGCTGCCGAACGCTTTGGGAACCAGCAGGTGCAGCAGGGCGACCGGCTGGATGCTGAACTCGCTCGCCTGCTCGTAGCTCAGGCCGGTGCGGACGGAGAGCCGCGCCATCTCCAGCGAGGGCAGCACCATCGGTGCGGCCAGCGCAACGCCGCTGCCGACCGCGAGCCCCGCGCGCAGGGCATCGCCGACGAGCGCCCGCCAGGGCCAGCGGCGCAACTCGCCCGGGATTATCTTGGTATCCGGTTCGGCCGTCGCGATGTCGCCGGCCCCACCGGCGACCGGCCGCAGCATTCCCGACAGCAGGCTGTGCCGCAGCGCAACCCAGAAGAGCCACCAGGCTCCGCCCACGGTGAGCGCGTAGACGAGCGTCTGCTGGTGCCCGGCGCTGGTGATCAGGAAGGTCACGACGGCTGCCGCGGCGGCCCAACCCCAGGAGGCACGAAGGACCATCAGCCGCAGCGCAAGCAGCAGGAACGGCACCCAGACGGCCGCCGCCAGCATCCCGTAGTGCCCCAGGTGCGCCACCAGGAAGCCGCTGTAGGGGAAGACGATGCCGGGCACGACGGCGGCCAGCGGGCGCATCCCCAGCGTCCGCGCCAGCAGGTAGACCCCGACGCTGGCGACGCCGAAGTGGACGATGGCCAGCAACTCCAGCGCGCCGTAGTTGAACGGGCGCGCCAGGAGGTAGGTCAGCAGATTCAGCGGATAGAGCACCGCCGCCTGGAAGTTCGCAAGCTGCGGCATCCCGCCGTGGAGGTGCGGGTTCCACAGCGGGATGATCCCCTCCCGAATCTGGGACGCGTTGAAGGCGTGGAGGGGGAAGACGAAGGAGACGAGATCACCGCCGCCGCGCGGCACCTGGGTGGGGGTGAGGAGCGGGCGCCAGAAGAAGAGGAGGAGCGCCAGCCCAAGGGCGCCGAGCGCCACGACATCGTCCAGCAGCCCGGGCCACCGTGACCGCAGCGGCCCCCGCGCCAGCCAGACGAGCCCCAGCCAGAGCAGCGCTCCAGCAGGCACCAGCCACAGGGGGATCAATCCGGCCGTCCGCGGGGCAAGATCGACCATCGGTACACACGCACTCCATGGTCCAACGTCAACAGTATCTTAGGCATGCCCGTGCGGGAAGGGAAGCATCGTCGATGGTGGGACCGCTCCGGGGCGCTCTGCCACGCAGGCCCGCGCCGCATGAGTTCGGGACGGGGACGTGTTCCGTGTTCCGTACTCCGTGTTGCGTGTTCCGTCCGGCTCGGGCGAGGCACCGTCCGACGTCCGCACTTTGTCATCGAGACTGGCATAGGCCGCGAGGCTGGGTCGGGTCCGGACGACACGGAGGAAGCCCCGTCGGATCACACGTTGAACAGGAAGTGGACGATGTCCCCGTCCTGGACGATGTACTGCTTCCCCTCCAGACGCAGCTTGCCCGCCTTGCGCGCTTCCGGCAAGCCGCCTGCGGCGATCAGGTCGTCGTAGCTCACCACTTCCGCCCGGATGAAACCGCGCTGGATGTCGGTGTGGATCTCCCCCGCGGCTTCGACGGCCGGCGTCCCCCGGCGGATCGTCCAGGCACGCACCTCGTCCGGCCCGACGGTGAAGAAGGAGATCAGGCCCAGCAGCGCGTATGAGAGGCGGATGACCCGATCCCGGCTCGACTCGGTGATGCCGAGGTCGGCCATAAAGAGGGCGGCGTCTTCTTCGTCCAGCACCGCGATCTCCGCCTCGATCTTGCCCGCCAGGGCGTCGACCTCCACTCCGGGTCGCCCGAAGCGTGCGCGCGCCTCCTCGACCAGCGCTTGCGCCGGAGCGCCCAGTTGCTCCTCGCCCACGTTGAGCAGAATCAGCAGCGGCTTGGCGGTGAGGAAGCCGAAGCCGCGCAGCAGCCGCTCCTCCTCCGGCTGGAGCTCCACCTCACGGATCGGCGTCCCCTCCTCCAGCGCCGCCTTGAGGCGCCGGAGCACCTCGGCCTCCCGCTCGTTCGCCTCGCGCTCGGCACCGCGCAGCTTGGGGATGGTCGACTCGATCCGGCCCAGCCGCTTCTCGATCAGTGCGAGGTCCGAGAAGGACAGCTCCAGGTTGAGCGTCTCGATGTCGCGCAGGGGGTCCACCGAGCTCTCAGGATGGGGCACCGAGGGATCCTCGAAGGCCCGAACGACGTGGACCAGCGCCGCACCCTGGCTCAGGTAGCCGAGCAGCCGCCCGCTCATGCCCTGCTCGTGGATGCCCTTCGCCAGCCCGGCGATGTCGTAGTACTGGACGTCGGCCGGCACGGTGCGCCGGGGGTTGAACATGCGGGTGAGCACGTCCAGCCGCTCGTCGGGCACCTTAACCGTCGCCAGGTTCGGCTCCTCCTCACCGGTGGAGAAGACGCCGGTGGGCGCCTCCGACCGCGTTAACGCGTTGAACACGGTCGTCTTGCCACTCTGTGGGAGCCCGATGATGACCAACTGCAGCGCCATACCGCCTCCGCCTGTCTCCTCGGTACCCCGGCACTCCCCCGCGGCCGGGCCGCGTAGGTTGTACCACGCCGGTCCTCGCCCGGCAGCCTGCTCCTGTTACCCCGCCGGCCCGACCAGCGGGTCGACCGCACCGGCCGCCGCGAAGGCCTCGGCCCGCAGGCGACACGAGTCGCACACGCCGCAGGGCGACTCCCCGCCCTGGTAGCACGACCACGTCAGGCCGTAGTCCACGCCAAGCGCCAGGCCCAACCGCACTGTCCCGGCCTTCGAGAGGTGCAGCAGCGGCGCGACGACCGGGATCGACCGGCCCTCCTCGACGAACTGCTTGCTTGCCAGGTCGGCCGCCCGCTGGTATGCCTCAAGGAACTCCGCCCGGCAGTCGGGGTAGCCGGAGTAATCGACCTGGCTGACCCCGATGTAAATGACACTGGCGCCAACCACCTCGGCGTAACCGGAGGCCACAGCCAGGAAGATGTGGTTGCGCGCGGGCACCCAGGTGCTCGGGATGCCGCCGGTCACCCCGCCGGTCGGGATCTCCCCGTGACCGGTCAGGGACGAGCCGCCGATGCCGGCGAGGTCGATGCGGACCACGCGGTGCTCGACCGCCTCGACCGCCCGCGCCACCGCCGCGGCGGCGTCCAGCTCCCGCCGGTGGCGCTGGCCGTAGTCGAACGACAGGGCGTAGATGGCGTAACCGCTGGCACGCGCCAGGTAGGCAACCGTCGTGCTATCCAGGCCGCCGGAGAGCAGGACCACCGCGCCCGGACGTTCTTTCGCCTGTGCGTGCATCTTGCGTAGTACTCCGATCCCTGGGTATCGTGGTACCGTCGACGACCGTAGGGGATGGTACCGGTGAACACGCGCACATCACAAGGACCGAGCCGGACACATCCGGTCGGGCGAGATTCGGAGTCCGGCCCGACCCCCTGGGCCGCGATGCTCTCCGTCGCCGCGGCGCTGCTGGCGGCGCTGTTGACCGCCACCTGGCACCACCGCTGGGAGCGTGCCGCCAACGGCACGCCCGAGCGCGGCTTGCTCGATGGTCTGTGTCACGCGGGGACCGCGCTGGCGGTGGCGCTGCCCGTCCTCCCCTACGTGCGGGAACAGGGGCCGTTCCTGCGCGTGGCGCTCGCGAGTGCGCTCCTGATCGACCTCGACCACATCGCCGCCGCCCGCTCCCTCCGGCTCGACCGCTGCATGACCATGGCCACCCGGCCGCTGTCCCACTCGCTGCTGACCCCGATCCTCCTCGCCGTCCTGGCTGAGCGATTGGCGCCGGAGCGGCATCTGGGGCTGGCCGCGCTCCTCGGCCTCGGCTCACACCTGTTGCGCGACCTCTACACCGGCGGCGTACCAGTACTCCACCCCCGGCACGTGGTCTCGCTTCCGCCCCGCGTCGTCATCCCCCTTCTGGGCCTGTTGGCAATCTTCAGCCGCAGCGCCACCCGCCGTCGCCTCGGGACCCGCCTCCTTCGCCTGGCAATGCCGTGACGCCCGCCCAATCCCTGAACAATCGGGCATAATGACCGCGGGCCAACCCGCGGCCCGACGACGGCCCACCCGGACCGGCTGCCAAGGAGGTGGCGATGAATCAGGCACACGGCGGACTCGGTGAGTTGCTGGTGATCGTTTATCTCGGGATCGCGATCGCGTCGTGGATCCTGGCGCGGCGCCAGGGCCTCCCTCCCTGGCTGACCGGCACCGCGCACGCCCTACTCGGCGTCCAGATCATCATGGGGATCATTCTCTACGTCCAGCACCCGAACATCATGCCATGGACGCACGTCCTCTTCGGCCTGCTCACCATCCCGGCTCTCTTGCTGGTGATCCCGTTGCGCCAGCGCATCGGCCGCAACGCCGCGATCGCCGTATCGTCCGCCGCCGCCGGTCTCTGCGCGCTGGTCGCCGTCATCATCGCGATGACACGGTGACGTCTCGTCCGCGACACGAGAGCGGCCCTCACCCCCGCCCCCTCTCCCAACCTTGGGAGAGGGGAGTTTGTGTGCGGGGGACGGGCGAGGCACCGTCCGATGCTCGCGCGCCTGATTACAATTCGCTGATGACGGGGAGGATCATGGGGCGGATCTTGGCGTCGCGGTAGATCTGCCGGCTGAGCACGTTCTTCGTCCGGCTCACGAGGTACCCGTAGCTGAAGCCGCCCTTCTGCCGCTTCTCCAGGAAGCGCCGCAGCTCGTCCTCGGCACGCTTCAGCACCTTGGCGTCGATCTGCCCGTCCAGCCCCTGGGCGGAGACGTCTGGGCCCGCGATCAACTGGCGGGTGTCCCGATCCACGATCATCGTCGCGATGATCACCCCGCTGGCGGCAATCTCGTCCCGCTGTCGCAGGATCACGTTCCGGTTGCCGATGATATCCACCAGCACCGCGCCCGATTCCACCGTCTGCTCCCGGCGGCCGGAGTCGCGACCGAAGCTCATCACATTGCCGATCTCGGGCAGCAGAATCTGCGCATCGTTGTAGCCCATCTCCAGCGCCAGATCGCGGTAGAGCGCCAGGTGCCGGTACTCGCCGTGGATCGGCACCACGAACCGGGGCCGGAGCAGCCGGAGCATGAAGCGCAGTTCATCGCGGCTGGCGTGGCCCGAGACATGGATGGTCGGCTCGATCGCCGAGTAGACCACGTGGACGCCGCGGCGGAACAACTGGTCGATCGTCTGCGAGACGGTCTCCTCGTTCCCGGGAACCGGGGTCGCGGAGAAGATCACCGTGTCCCCGCGCTGCAGCTTGATCGCCGGGTGCTCGCCACTGGCGATGCGCGCCAGCGCTGCCGACGCTTCCCCCTGGCTACCGGTCGTGAGGAAGAGCACCTTGTCGCGCGGCAGCTTGACCGCCACATCCAGTGGGATGATCGTGTCGGGCGGCGGCTGCATGTACCCCAGGTCCTGCGCGATCCGGGTGCTCTGCTCCATGCTGCGCCCGGAGATGGCCACCTTGCGGCCGTGGCGGTAGGCCGCGCGGATTGCCTGGTCGATGCGCGTGATGTTCGAGGCGAAGGTCGTCAACACCGCGCGCCCCTTCGCCTCCCCAATGACCCGGTAGAGCGTCTCGCTCACAACCGCTTCCGAGGGCGTGTGCCCCGGCCGCTCGACGCGCACGGCGTCGGACAGGAGCAGGAGCACCCCCTCGTTCCCCAGCTCGCGGAGCCGGGCCTCGTCGGTGGGCGGTCCGAGCGGCGGGGTCGGGTCGAACTTGAAGTCGCCCGTATGCACGGCCCAGCCGAGCGGGGTGCGCAGGGCGACCGCGAAGCTGCCCGGGATGCTGTGGGTGACGGGCACGAACTCGGCTGTCAGGTGCCGCCCCAATGGGTATTGCTGGCCCGGCTCGACGATGTGGAACTCGGCCAGGTCGAGCACACCCGCCTCGTCCAGCTTCGCCTCGGCGTACGCCATCGCCAGCGCGGAGCCGTAAAGCGGGATCGGCGCCCGCGACTTCAATTGCGGCAGCAGGTAGGGCAGGCCGCCGATATGGTCCTCGTGCCCGTGGGTGATCAGGATGCCGCGCAGCCGGTCTGCCCGCTCCTTGACGTAGGTGATGTCCGGCACGATGAGATCGACGCCGCGCATCTCCTCTTCCGGGAACTTCGCCCCGGCGTCGATCATCACCAGATCCCCGCGGTACTCATAAACCGTGAGGTTCTTGCCGACCTCTCCAACCCCGCCGAGCGGGATAACTCTTAGCCGTGGCCGCGCCATGCGCTCGCTGTCTCCCTGTAGTGTTCGTTCCGCATCCCGCGCCATCCGCGGGCCGTTGGCCTAATCATCTCACGCTCCCGCGGCCCTGACGAGTCGCCGGTCCCGAAGTTCGAACGTATACGGCCCGACGTAGACGGTCGCCGGGCGCTGCTCGTCCCGCAGGCGGACGATGACCCGCTGGTCCTCAATGACGAACTCCTGCTCCGGGTTGGGTACGTGCGGCTCGACGAAGAGGTGCTCGACCGCATCCATACCGCCCAATCGCTCGATCGCCCGGGTGGCGAGGTCCCGGGCGCGTGTCTCATCCATCGCACTGTCTCCACATCGACTGCTCCATTTCACTCGCGCCGCGGGCAGGCGTATACGTTGCCCCTGGCGCACTGCCACGGGGCATCCGCAATCGCGGTGCCGGTGTGGGCAGTTGACATTCGCCCGACCCGTTCCTATGATCGCCCCCTACCATGGGACCGCGCGCTTGGTCGAGGAGTGAGATCGGTGACTGCCCTGCTCTATCTGGACGATAGCTACCTGCGAACGTTCGATGCGACCGTGACCGCGGTGGTCGGCGAGACCGGCGTGGTTCTCGACCGCACCGCGTTCTACCCCGGTGGCGGCGGCCAGCCCCACGACCTCGGCATGGTGACCGACGGCACGCACTCCTGGCAGGTCGTGCGTATCGCCCGCGAGGACGGCCAGATCGTGCACGTACTGGAGGGGGACGCCCCGCCTCCACCCGGCACCACGCTCCGAGGTGAGATCGACTGGGAGCGACGCTACCGGCTGATGCGCATGCACTCCGCGCTCCACGTCCTCTGCGGCGTCGTCTTCCGCGAGTACGGCGCGCTGGTCACGGGCGGCAACATGGGCCCCGACAAGGCGCGCATGGACTTCGAACTGGAAGACCTGAACCCGGAGCGCGTGGCGCACATCGAGCGGGTCGCCAACGAGCGAATCGCCGCCGGCCTGCCGATCTCCTGGCGCACCCTGCCGCGCGAGGAGGCATTCCAGATCCCCGATCTGATCCGCACCAAGATCAACCTCTTGCCTCCCAACATTCAGGAGGTGCGGGTGGTCGAAATCGAAGGGCTCGACTTGCAGGCCGACGGGGGCACCCACGTGCGCAACACCCGCGAGATCGGCGGCCTGAAGGTCATCGGCACGCGCAGCAAGGGACGCATCAACAAGCGGCTGGAGATCGCGCTGGTCGACGGCGCCGGGAACGAGGAGCGCGGGGAGTGAGCATCGACTGGAGCACCCGCCTGGCCCGCCGCGCTGCCCGGTTCCAGCCGGCCTTCCGCCTCGATCTCGACCCGCTGCTCACCGACCCCAGCACGATCTTCCTTGGCGGCGGGACGCCACCCGTCGAGTGCCTGCCGATGGACCGCCTGGCGGAGGCAGCACGGCAGGTCTGGGCGGAGCTGGACCCGTCCACGCTCTATTACGACGAGACACCCGGCCACCGCCCGCTGCGCGAGCTGATCGCCGCGCGCATGCGCCGGCGCGGCGCCGAGGTCGACCCCGACAACATCCTGATCACAGCCGGCGCGCAGCAGGGGATCGACCTTGTCGCCCGGCTGCTGCTCAATCCCGGCGACCGGGTCGTCATCGAGGAGCCGGGCTACTTCGGCGGCTTCCAGGTCTTCAACCACTACGAGGCAGAGTACCTCACCGTCCCCGTCGACGCGGAGGGGATCGTCCCGGAGGCGCTGGCGCGCGCCCTCGACACCTCGCCACGCCCCAAGTTCTTCTACACCGTGGCGACCTTCCAGAACCCGACCGGCGTCACCGGCAGCCCTGCCCGGCGCCGGGAGATTCTGGCCCTGGCGCGTGAGTTCGGCGTGGCGGTGGTCGAGGACGACCCGTACGGCGAGCTCTGGTTCGAGCACGACCCGGGCCCCCTCCGCGCGCTCGACCCGGACGTGATCTACATCGGCACCTTCTCCAAGACGCTCGCTCCGGCGCTGCGCATGGGTTGGGTTGCGGCCCCGCCGGAGCTGATGGGCCGCTTGATCGACGCCAAGGAGGCGGTCGACATCCAGGGCGACCGGATCATGCAGCGGACCGTCGTGCGGGCCTGCGCCGACGGCTGGCTCGACGCCCACCTCGACCGCGCACGCGCCCTCTACCGCGACCGCTGGCAGGCCGTCCGCGCCGCGCTGGAGCGCGCCATGCCGCCCGGTGTTCGCTGGACCGAGCCCGAGGGCGGCTACTTCTTCTGGGTGACCCTGCCCGACGGGATCGACACCATGAGGTTGCTGCCGGAATGTGCGGCGGCTGGTGTCGTCTACCTGCCCGGCAGCCTCTTCTACCCTGACATGCGGCCCAGCGCATCGTTCCGCATCGGCTTCTCGACGCTGCCGCCGGAGGATCTGACGCTGGGCATCGAACGACTCGGCCAGGTGCTCCACGGCGCCCTGGCCGGGGGAAGGCGGGCCGGGCCATGAGCGGCGAGCAGGCGAACACGCAGGTGCTCCGGGTCGACGGGCGCGAGATCGTCGTCACCAGCGCGGACAAGGTCCTGTGGCCGCAGGACGGGCTGACCAAGGCCGACCTGCTCGACTACTACCAGGCCGTCGCCCCGGTCATGCTGCCCTACCTCCGCGACCACCCGGTCACCCTGCGCGTCTTCCCCGGCGGGATTGACCGACCGGGCCACTACCGCCGCGACCTGCCGAAGGACGCACCCGACTGGCTGCCGAGCGCGACCTATCGCCCGGCCTCGCGCGAGGGGGAGCTACACGCGCCACTGATCCAGGACGCGGCCGCCCTGCTCTGGTACGCGGAGCGCGGCGCGCTCGAGTTCCACATGTGGCTGGCAACCGCCGACCGGCAGGAGCAGCCCGACTGGGCGGTGTTCGATCTCGATCCGGGCGACGCGGTGGACTTCCCCGCGGTGTTGGAAGCCGCGCTGCTGGTGCGGGACGCGCTGGCGGCGCAGGGCATCGACGGCTACCCCAAGACCAGCGGGGGGCGGGGCCTGCACGTCTTCGTCCCGCTTGAGCCCATCCACGACTTCGCGTCGGTGCGCGACTGGGTGCGGGGCATCGCCGCCCAGTTGGCCGAGGCGCACCCGGATCAGATCGCCGTTGCCGCCCGCGGAACCCACGAGGGGGAGCGTGTGACCATCGACCACGCGCAGAACAGCGTCGCGCGCAACACCGCGGCGCCCTACACCGCGCGCGGGCACCCGGGAGCCCCGGTTTCCGCGCCGGTCACCTGGGACGAGGTGGCCGACGGCGCGATCCGGCCGGACCAGTTCACCCTGCGCACGATGCCCGAGCGGATCCAACAACTCGGCGATCTCTGGGCCTCCGCCCGGAACGCGCCCCAGCGCCTGCCGGGCTAAGCCTCGCGGGCATGGCACGAGCCCGCTGCCGCAACGGGGACAAAAGGGCATACGTACCAGTGCGGAGCAGAACCCCGGAGGGTGCGGCGGGGCGAAAATGGTAGAATCTACTTTTGAAGGGCGGCTGGCTCACCGAGCCGGCAGCCTCTACGATGGAGCGGACATGCAGAACCAGTCCACACGGTGGCACGCCACGACCATCCTCGGCGTCCAGCGGGATGGGGATGTCGCGCTCGCCGGGGACGGGCAGGTCACCTACGGCGACGTAGTGATGAAGCACGGAGCGCGGAAGATCCGCACGCTCCTCGACGGCCAGGTTCTGGCCGGCTTCGCAGGCGCCGTCGCCGATGCCCTCACGCTGTTCGAGAAGTTCGAAACCCACCTGCGCGACTGGGACGGTAACCTGCGCCGCGCGGCAGTCGAGCTCGCCAAGGAGTGGCGCACCGACCGTTACCTGCGCCGCCTTGAAGCGCAGTTGATCGTCGCCGACGGCGAATCGCTGCTCGTAATCTCCGGCGAGGGGGATGTCATCGAGCCCGACGACGGCGTGGCCGCGATCGGCACCGGCGCCCCGTACGCCACCGCCGCGGCACGGGCGCTGCTCCAGCACACCGACATGCCCGCCCGCGAGATCGCCGAGGCGGCGATGCGCGTGACCGCGGACCTCTGCATCTACACCAACGACCACATCGTGATCGAGACAACCAGGCGGCAGGATGAAGCCCAGAACGACTGAACAGATGACCCACGACGCAGCCACCACCGACCCGATCGGCGCTATGACGCCGCGGCAGATCGTGGAGCAGCTCAACCGCTACATCGTCGGCCAGGATCAGGCCAAGCGGGCGGTGGCGATCGCGCTCCGCAACCGCTGGCGCCGCCAGCATCTCCCCGAGGGGCTGCGGCAGGAGGTCATGCCCAAGAACATCTTGATGATCGGGCCGACCGGGGTCGGGAAGACCGAGATCGCCCGCCGGGTTGCAGCCATCGCCGACGCGCCCTTCCTCAAGGTGGAAGCGACCAAGTTCACCGAGGTCGGCTACGTCGGCCGCGATGTCGAGACGATCGTGCGTGACCTCGTTGAGGTCAGCATCGGCATGCTCCACGGGCAGCGGCTGGAAGCGGTGCGAGAGGAGGCCAGCTCCGCCGCCATTCAGCGCCTGGCCGACCTGCTGATCGAGCAGCGCGGCGCCAACCGGCGGGGCCGCCACACGGACACGTCGCGTGAGCCCGACGCGATCCAGGACCCCGAGCAGCGACGGCGCCACGAGGCGAACGTCCGCCGCCGGCTGGCGCGGCAACGCGCTCGCATGCTCGACCTGCTCCAGAAGGAAGCGCTCGAGGATGAGACGGTCGAGCTGGAGACCGACCAGGAGTTCGACGCAATCATCCCGCTCGAGTTCGCCGCGGGCATGAGCCCCGAGGAACTTCAGGAGACCTTCAGCGAGTTGCTGGAGGGCTTCACGCCGCGCCGTCGCTCGCGTCGGGTCTCGGTGCGGGAGGCGCGCCAGATCCTGACCCAGCAGGAAGCGAACCGGCTGGTGGACTTCGACTCGGTGGTCGAGGAGGCGGTCCGTCGCGCCGAGGAGCAGGGCATCATCTTCATCGACGAGATCGACAAGCTGATCAACCCCAACGGCGACTACGGGCCGGACGTCTCGGGGGAGGGCGTCCAGCGTGACCTGCTCCCGATCGTCGAAGGGTCGGTCGTCAACACCCGCTACGGACCGATCAAGACGGATCACATCCTCTTCATCGCGGCGGGGTCGTTCCAGAGCGTTCGCCCGTCCGATCTCATCCCGGAGCTGCAGGGGCGGTTCCCGATCCGGGTCGAGTTGGACCACCTGAGCGAGGACGACCTGTACGCGATCTTGACGCAGCCCGACAACGCGCTCACGCGCCAGTACCAGGCCCTGCTCGCCGCCGAGGATGTCGAGCTCGTCTTCACGGAGGACGGCCTGCGGGAGATTGCACGCTTCGCCGCGGAGGTGAACGCCCGCACCGAGGACATCGGTGCCCGGCGCCTGCACACCATCGTCGAGCGCGTGCTGGAGGACATCTCCTTCGAGGCCCCCGACCGCCGTGGTGAGCGGGTGGTCATCGACCGCGACTATGTGCTCCAGCGTGTGGAGGACATCGCGGCCGACGACGACCTGAGCAAGTTCATCCTCTGAGCCCGTGTCCCGGCCGCGGCGCCCCGCACCCCGGGCCGCCCGGGTGGGGAGGCAGG
>NZ_JADGHZ010000119.1 GCF_019683595.1 Sphaerobacter sp.
ACCCCCGACCCCTCTCCCAAGGTTGGGAGAGGGGTGGTTCGTGTCAGGAAGGGGTGCGGCTCAGTACAGTGCTAGTGCTCCTGGGGTGAACGAGGGTTCAGCCGGCGTCGCGCTGGCGGGCGAGGCGGCGTTGCTCGCGAACGTGCTCGGTGTACGCCTGCAAGTGGGTGCGCAGGTGTTCGCCGAAGCCGCTGATCGTAAGCATCGTGGTCTTGGCCCTGCCCACGTTCCCCTGGGCCAGGATCTCCGCGGTGACGCGCGGCAGGATTCCTTCCCGGCCACCCATGATGTAGATCTGGTTCGGACGACCGGTGCGGCCCGCCCGGTAGCCACGGGCCTTGAAGAACGCGATCGCGTCCTCCAGCGCCTCATCAGGAGATAAATGAGACACGGCCTTCCGCTGGAACGCGGTGCGCGTCATCTCGGCATTGAGAGCGGCCCGGTCGAGCCGGGCCTGCTCCTGCGTCCTGTTCGTCTCGTCCATCGGAAGTGCTCCCGCTCGATGTCGTGGCGGGGCGGTCGTGTTCAACTCCCCGGCGGGTTGACCGCGACCGCGGGTTGCTCGCCGCGCAGCACCGCGAGCAGGCTCTGGAGGGCCAACTCGCTCACGGCTCGGTCGGCCTCCTGGGTGCTGCCGCCGATCCGCGGGGTGGTAACGACGCGAGGGTGTTCGACAAGTGCCCGCAGGGACGGCGGTTCGTCGGCGAAGACGTCGAGCCCCGCCCCTGCTACCTTACCACGCTCGAGTGCCTCCAGCAGAGCGGCCTCGTCGATCAGCCCGCCCGACGCGGTGTTTACGATCACCACCCCGTCGCGCATCTGCTCGATGGCGTCCCGGTTGATCAGGTGCCGGGTGGCGGATGTCAGGGTCGCGTGCAGGGTGATAATGTCGCTTGAGGCGAGCAGTGCCTGGAAATCGACCTGTTTGGCGTGTTCCAGGGGGCGGGGAGTGTGGGTGTACGCCTTCACGGTAGCGCCGAAGGCGTGGGCTAGCCGCGCCACCTCGCGGCCGATGCGCCCATAGCCGATAACGCCGACCGTCGCGCCCCGGAGTTGCCGGCCGCGGAAGGCGCGGCGCTCCCAGCGGCCGGCCTTGACCGAGCGGTCGGCCGCCGGGATCTGCCGCAGGACGGCGAGGATCAGCCCGATGGTCATCTCCGCCACCGCGTGCGTGCGTGCCCCGGGCGAGTGCACCACGACGATGCCACGCTCGGTGGCGGCTTCGATGTCGATGTTGTCGACGGCGAAGCCGACACGCGCGATTCCGCGCAGCGCGGTCGCGGCCTCGATTACCTCGCTGGTGATCTGGGTCCTGCCGCGTACGACGAGACCGTCGTAGCCGTCGACGATGTCGACCAATTCGTCAGGGTCGAGCGAGGTGCGAACGTCCACGCGGGCGTGCCGCCGTAGGAGGTCGAGGGCACCATCGTCGATCGGATCGCAAACGAGAATGCGCGGCTGACCGGCCCTCTCCATGGACCTCGCTCCCTTACGAACCCGCTTCGTACGCCTCCCCGGGCTTGAGAATCACGCAGCGTGCCCCGGTCTGCGTTTCAACGTCCCGCTTGAACTGCTCCGGATCCTGCTGGATCGGTGGGAACGTGTTGTAGTGGCACGGAATGACCACCTTGGGCTTGAGCAGCTTGACGGCGCGGACGGCGTCGGCGGGGCCCATGGTGAAGTGGTCGCCGATGGGAAGGACCGCGATATCCAGACCTTCCTCCCCGATCAGCGCCATGTCACCGAAGAGGCAGGTGTCCCCGGCGAAGTACACCGTCTGGCCGCCGAAGCGGACGACGAACCCGGCCGGAACCCCCGGCGCGACGAACGTATCACCGTCCAGATACGCCGACGTGTGCCAGGCCGGGACGAACTTGGCCGTGCCGCCGTCGAAGGCGACCGTGCCGCCGTGGTTGGCCCCCACCGCGTTGGCGCCCTTCTGTCCCAGGTACGTGGCCAGCTCGTGCGTGGCGAAGATGGTGGCGCCGGTGCGCTTCGAGAGCTCGACGGCATCCCCGACGTGGTCGTTGTGCGCGTGCGTGAGGAGGATGGTCGTCGGGTTGACCTCGTCGGCCGAGACGGCACTCGCGGGGTTGCCCGTCAGGAAGGGATCGATCAAGACCTGCTTGCCGTCAGCCTCCAGAGAGAATGCCGAGTGGCCCAGATAGCGGATGGTCAGCATGCGTCCTCCTTCCCTGAACGCGATTGCGCTTCGCTCGGCTCGGATGACAGTGTGCCGTTACCGCTCGTAGACGATCCGGCCGTCGACCATGGTGAGGTCGTTCTGGATCGTGTGCAAATCCACGGCCTCGACTTCGTACGGGTCGCGGTCGATCACGATCAGGTCGGCGAGTTTACCTGGAGTGATGCTCCCCTTGATGTTCTCCTCGAAGGAAGCGTACGCGCCGTTGATGGTGAACATCTGCAGCGCCTCGTCCAGCGTAACCCCCTGCCCGGCGCCCATCTCCTGGCCGTCCTGGGTCAGCCGCGTCACCGCGGAGCGGATGTTCACCCACGGATCGGCCGGGACGACCGGCGTGTCGGAGCTGCCAACGGCGGTGATCCCCATGTCGAACCAGGTGCGGGCCGGGTAGGAGAGCGCCAGGGCTTCCTTGGTGAAATTCCGGATGTAGGAGTCGCCCAGGTAGTACACGAACGAAGGCTGCGGCACGGCGATGACGTTCAAACGGCGCATGCGCTCCAGCAGGTCGGGCCGGAGCAGGCCGCAGTGCTCGATGCGCCAGCGCGGATCTTGCTGGGGATGCGCTTCGAGCGCCCGCTCGAAGGCGGTTAGGATCATGTCGATGGCGCGGTCCCCGATGGCGTGCGCCGCGCCCTGGAACCCGGCTGCCGCGGCGCGGCGGAAGGCCTCGTCGAGGTACTCCTGGGTGTAAACCGCGATGCCGTAGTTGTCCGGCTCGTCCGGGTAGGGATAGCTCATGAGCGCGGTGCGCCCGCCGCCGCTCCCGTCTTGCAGGAGCTTGGCCGGGCCGATCCGCAGCCACTCGTCGCCGAAGCCCGTGCGCACCCCGAGCTTCTCCATCGCATCGAACGTGTCGTCGATGATCATCATGAGGTAGACGCGGACGGGCAGGCGTCCCTCGCGCCGCAGTTCCTGGTACGCGGCCAGCTCGTCTGAGGTCCGCAGGCTGGCCTCGGCCACGCTGGTGATCCCCATCGCGAGGAACCGCTCACCGGCGGCGACCAGCGCCTCCTTGATGTCCGCCACGGTGGGCGGCGCGATCAACTTGCGCACCAGATCCTGGGCGTGCTCCTGGAGCAGGCCGGTCGGCTCGCCGTGTTCGTCGCGGACGATACGGCCGCCCGGCGGGTCCGGCGTCTCGGCCGTGATCCCGGCCATGCGCAGGGCGACCGAGTTGACGACGGACATGTGGCCACAGGTACGGGTCAGAATGGCCGGGTGGTTGGGCGTCACGCGGTCAAGATCCCAGCGAGTCGGGTGGCGCTTGACGTCGAGCCGCGTGTCGTCGTACCCCCGCCCCTGGATCCAGTTTCCGGCGGGTTCCTTCGCCGCGACCTCGGCGAAGCGCTCCAGCAGGCTGTCGAGTGTGGGCGTCGCGGCCGGGCTGGCGTCGATCTTGGCGAGGTTGAAACCGTAGTTCACCGGGTGGCAGTGGTTGTCGTTCAAGCCCGGCAACAAGGTGCGACCACCGAGGTCAATCACGCGCGTGTTCGGACCGACTGCGGACCGGATCGTCTCATCGTCGCCCACGGCGAAGATCCGGTTGCCGAGCACGGCGACGCCGCTGGCCCGTGGCTGTGCCGGGTCCATCGTCACCACGCGCCCATTCAAGAACACGACATCCGCTGCCATTGGTTCTCCCCTCGTGGTGTCATCCCCGGGCGCCGGATTCGTCCCGTGTACTTCGCTTGTCCATCACGGGATCGGCACCCCCCGCTGCATCATAGGGTGGTTCCCACCACCCGGCAAGAAGCGCGGCTCTACGCCGCGACGAAACAGCGTATGCTCGTGCCTTGCCGATTGAGAAGGCCCGTAGTAGTATGCCCGCCGGAACCGTACAGGATCCGCAAGGTATTGGGTAACAGGGCGTTCGTTTCCTCGCATGCTGTCCGCACACCCACTAAAGCGAGACACGGCGCACCGGCCATGACGGCTCTCAGGTGGAGTGGCGATGCTGCGGTACGTGCTCAGGCGGTTAGTGGCGTTGATCCCAGTGCTGCTGGGTATCTCGATCGTCACGTTCGCGCTCATCCGCCTGATCCCCGGCGACGTCGTCGACATGATCCTGGGAACCGAAGTGGCCGGTGGTGAGCGGGCGGACGAGTTGCGACGGCTGTTCGGCCTCGACCAGCCGCTGTACAAGCAGTACCTGCTCTGGGCCGGTGATGTGGTTCGTGGCGATCTTGGCCACTCGATGCGCACCGGTAAGCCGGTGTTGGACGAAATCCTCGGTCGCCTTCCCACGACCCTCGAGCTGGCTGCCTTCTCCGTCGTGTTCGCTCTCCTCATTGCCATTCCCGCCGGCATCATCGCTGCACTCAAGACCGGAACCCGAACCGAGGCCGGCGTTCAGACGCTGGGCCTGCTCGGGCTGTCGGTCCCGAACTTCTGGCTGGGGACGCTGCTGATCCTGGTGACCTCCCGCTACCTCGGCTGGTTCCCGGCCGCAACCTACGTGTCGTTCACCGCCGATCCGTGGCGCAACATTCAGATCTTCATCCTGCCGGGGATCGCCCTGGGGGCGGCGCTGGCGGCGATCACGATGCGCATGACCCGCTCCTCCCTGCTGGAAGTGCTGAACCGCGAGTACATCAACACGGCGCGCGCGAAGGGGGTGGCGGAGCGCCAGGTCATCCTGCACCACGCGATGAAGAACGCGATGATCCCGGTCGTGACCGTGGTGGGTATCCAGGTTGGGCGGCTACTCGGCGGAGCGATCATCATCGAGCAGGTGTTCAACCTGCCGGGGATCGGCCGGCTGGCGATCGACGCGATCCAGCAGCGCGACTACACGATGATCCAGGGGGTCGTGCTCTTCACCACGTTCGCATTCGTCGTCATCAACCTGCTGGTCGATCTGCTCTATGCCGTGATCGACCCCCGCATCCGGTACTCATGATCGTCCGTTCGGATCCGGGAGTTGCGATGGGGCCGCTTGGGGATTGGGCGCGAGGCGAGGAAGAGCGATGAGTGACGTGCGGCAGTCGATGACGCTGCCGAAGGGGGTACCGGCCCTTGGGGCGCAGGACCGTGCCCGCTCGCGCAGCGTCTGGGCTCGGGCGCGACGCCACCTGGCCCGTAGCACCAGCGGCAAGGTCGGTCTGGCCCTCGTCGCCCTGGTGCTGCTGATGGCGCTTCTCGCGCCCGTGATCTCGCCGCACGATCCGTACGAGCAGTCCGTCTATCGACTCTACGGGCCGAGTCTCTACTTCCCGTTCGGCACCGACGAGTTCGGGCGGGACGTGATGAGCCGGGTGATCTACGGCGCGCGCGTCTCGCTCCAGGTGAGCCTGATCGCGGTCGCGATCGCCCTGGTCGTGGGCGGGGTACTCGGCTTGATCGCCGGCTACGCCGAGGGTTGGGTCGATGCCGTCATCAGCCGGATCCTCGACATCGTCTTCGCCTTCCCGGACATCCTGCTGGCCCTGGCGTTGCTGGCGGTCCTCGGACCCGCGCTGCACAACGTCATGATCGCCATCGGCATCGTGTATATGCCGTCCTTCGCGCGCATCGTGCGCGGCCCGGTCCTCTCGGCCAAGCACAACGAGTACGTGGAGGCGAGCCGGGTGATCGGCGCTCGCCCGCTGCGCACGCTCTTCCGGCACATTCTGCCGAACGTGACGGCGCCGCTGATCGTGCAGACGACGATCGCGCTCTCGTTCGCGATCCTTTCCGAGGCAGCGCTGTCCTTCCTGGGACTCGGAGCGCAGCCGCCGACACCCTCCTGGGGCGCCATGCTCAGCAGCGGCCGGCGCTTCGTTGAGATCGCTCCATGGACGGCGATCTTCCCCGGTCTCGCCATCATGATCGCCGTTCTGGGGTTCAACCTGTTGGGGGACTGGTTGCGGGACGTGCTCGACCCGCGTACCGTCCGGTGATCCACACATGGGCTTCAGGCGCGTCAGCGCCGGGTGCGGCGAGGTCGGTTACCGCCTCTCGCCGCGAAGGGAACCGAAGTCACCTGGAGGAGATGAATCGGTGGAAGACCGCACGACAGCCTTGCTCGACCAGCTCGTCCGGCTCCGCAAGGAGGGCCGGATCAGCCGGCGCCAGTTCGCTCGGCTGACCGGTGGCGGGGTCGGCCTGGCGGCGATCAGCGCGTTCATCGCGGCCTGCGGTTCCGAGCCGAGCCCACCGCCGCAGCAGGGTGGGTCCGGCGGCGGTCAGTCGGATGGCGGAAGCAGCGCCACCGAGGCGCCGAGCGGCACGCCCGCTGCCGGGGAAAGCGCCGCAACGGAAGAGGCCAGCGGTGAGGTCAAGCGGGGCGGCCGGTTGACGTTTGCCATCGACACCGCTCCGGTGGGCCTGGATCCGCATTTGGCGACCGCCTTCTCGTCGCAGATGTTCTACGAGCACATCTACGACACGCTGTTCCACTTTACGCCGGATCTGCAGGTGGTGCCCTCGCTGGCGGAGTCGTTCGACGTCATTGATGAGAAGACGTACGAATTCAAGATCCGGCAAGGGGTGAAGTTCCACGACGGCTCGCCGCTCACCGTCGAGGATGTCATCTTTTCTTATGAGCGGATGATCGACCCCGAGGTCAAGAGCACGCGCGGTGTCTGGTTCAACCAGATCGACGGCCTCGAGGCGAAGGACGACAGCACACTGGTCGTTTATCTGAAAAACCCGTTCGCCCCGCTGATCGGGTTCATGGCCATGCCGGGTGCCGCCATCATCTCCAAGGCCTTCACCGAGGCGAACAACAACGACCTGACCGCAGTCGCCATGGGTACCGGCCCCTTCGAGTTCAAGGAGTACATCACTAACCAACAGGGGACCTTCGCCCGCTTCGCCGACCACTGGCGTGGAAACGTGCCGCTGGTGGACGAGCTCGTGCTCCAGATCACGACGGACGAAGCATCCCGCATGGCGGCCATCCGGGCGCAGCAGATCGACATGACCCGCCTGTTCGACAAGACCAACGCCGACCTGCTGAGCGGTGAGGGCTACCAGATGTACAAGGGGCTGTGCACCTCCTACACCCTCACCTTCATCAACTGCCGCCGCGAACCGCTCAACGACCCACGGGTGCGCCAGGCGCTCTCCTACGCCATCGATCGCCAGCAGTTCCTCGACACGGCGGTGTTCGGTGACGGCGAGATCTCCGGTGTCATCCCGGCGGCCGAGAAGAACTGGGCGCTGCCGGTCTCGGAGTACGCCAGCTACAAGCAGGACATTGAGAAGGCGAAGCAGTTGCTTGCCGAGGCGGGCTACCCGAACGGCTTCAACGTCACGTTGACCGTCTCGCCGCAGTACCAGTTCGATGTGTCGAACGCGCAGGTGCTGCAGAGCCAGCTCAAGCCGCTGGGGATCAACGTCGAGATCCAGCAGGTGGAGTGGGGCAACCTGCTGAACACGATCAACCAGACCCGCGACTTCGACCTGCTGAACATCATCTACACGTTCCAGCCGGACCCGGACGGTTACACCTACAACTTCTTCCACAGCCAGTCGCTCAACAACGCCTCGGGACTCGCGGACGCCCGTGTCGATGAGCTGCTCGAGCGCGGCCGTGCTGAGACGGACCAGGCGGAGCGCAAGAAGATCTATGATGAGGTTCAGAAGCTGCTGGCTGACGAGCTGGTGCCGGTGCTGGCCTACTACTGCTACTACCAGTACCTGCCGTCGCAGACCTACGTAAAGGGCTACAAGGCGATTCCGTCGCTCTCGCGCATCTACCTGCGCGAGACGTGGCTCGACAAGTAGGGATGCGGCACCGGCCGTCGGGGTGACCGCGAACGGCACGGCTGTGCACACGCCCAACCCCACTCGCGGGGTGGGCGTGTCCACGAGTACGCGACGGCAAGGGGCGCTGGGCTCGCCAGTGGGTCGTCTTCCCGTGGGTGCCGGCTCGGGTGCGTGCGAGGGTAGGCCGGCACGCCTGGTGCAGCTAGTTACGCTGCGCGTGGCCTCTGCTATGCTGGGAAGTGGCCGGGCGATGGCGCGGCCCGGTGCGACGCAGCAACCAAGGGAGGGTCTCTCTATGAGCAAGCTGGATGGCAAGCGTGTAGCCATGGTGGTTGCGGCCGGCTTCGAGGACTCCGAGGCGGTCGAGCCGAAGCAGCACCTGGAGAGCCTGGGGGCGACGGTGACGGTCATCGGGCTCCAGCCCGGGACAGTTGAGGGCAAGAAGGGCGCGACCCTCCAGGTCGATGCGACCTTCGACGAGGTCAGCGTCGATCAGTTCGACGCGCTGGTGATCCCGGGCGGGGGATCTCCGGAGCGCCTGCGCATCCATGAGGCGCCGGTGGCGTTCGCCCGGGCGTTCGTGGAGGCGGGCAAGCCGGTGGCCGCGATTTGCCACGGCCCGCAGCTCTTGATCTCGGCCGACGTCCTGCGGGGCCGGACGGTCACCTGCGTCGCCGGCATCCGCGACGACGTGAAGAACGCCGGGGCGACGTACGTCGATCAACCGCTGGTCGAGGACGGCAACCTCATCACCTCGCGCATCCCCTCCGACCTGCCGCAGTTCAACGAGGCGATCGCGCGGCACCTCGCCGCGGTCGCGAGCGCGCGGTAGATCGCGCCGTGGCCACCGACGCCGAGCTACGGGGGGCCGTGTGCCCGAGGTGAGCCTGGCGGAGTTACGAGCGCACGTCGCCGCGGTGCGCGGGCCGCAGTTTCGGCTGCCGGCCCGCTTCGCGGCGGCGTCGCTCGATGACTACCGTCCCGACCCGGCATACCCCGGTCAAGCCGCGGCGCTCATGCAGGTCCGCGCCATGCTCGCCTCGGAGCCGCCGCGGCGGCGGCTGTTCCGCCGCGCCCCGGACCTAACACCCCGCGGGCTCTACCTGGACGGCCCGCCCGGCGTGGGCAAGACGCACCTGATGGCCGCGGCCTTCAACGCCGCGCCCGAACCGAAGCTCTTCGTCACCTTCGACGAGCTCTCGGCGGCCGCCGGCACACTGGGCATGTCCGGGCTGAGCCGCCTTCTGGCCAGCCAGCGCCTGGTCTGCATCGACGAGATCGACCTGCGCGACCCGGCGAACATCATGCTGCTCGTGTCCCTGCTGCGCGCCATGCTCTCCGGTTCCCCCCGTATCATCGCCACCGCCAACGCCGACCCCCTCGGCAGTTCGGCCAAAGGGATGACCGGCGACGACTTCCGCAGGGAGGTGGGGGAGATCGCGAGCGCCTTCACCATCCAGCGGTTCGACGGCGTCGACCGGCGGCTCGCGCTGGCGCAGGTGCGCCGGGGGCGTCTCGTCGGCGAGCCGCGCACCCTGCGCGTCGCCTGGGATCAGCTTCTCCAGTTCCTCACCGACATCCACCCCATGTACGATGCCGCCTGGCTCGACCTCGTGGACATCATCGAGGTCGATCGCGTGGGAGCGCTCGACGATTCCGACCAGGCCCTGCGCTTCGTGCGCTTCATCGATCGGGTATACGACCGCGACGTCGCGCTGGTCGCCGAGGGCCCGATCCCCGCTCCTGATGCGATCCTGCGCTCCCTCATCGGTGACCGGCGGTTCGTGCTGCATGTCGCCCGCTGCCGCTCCCGCTTGGTCGAGCTGCTCGGGGTCAGTGTCGCGGAGGAGCGGGCGGCGGACTAGATACCGTTCGAACCTGGGTATTTGCTGGCGGTGCACCGAGCGCCCGCGATGGTCGGCCGGATGTCGGCGCTCGCGGGGTGCAGGGCGCGGCCGGGCGTGCCACAGAGCCACACGCGGAGCGGTGGAGCATGGCGGAGGGCAGCGGGACGACGAAAGTTGGGGAATCCGCGCGGGGATCGCGGGTGCGATTTCTGCCGGAGGACGCGACGCGCGATGCGGCACTGCTGATCGCCGCGCGAGGCGTGCGGGCCTTTGGCGACGGCTTCGTCAGCGTGCTCCTGCCGCTCTACCTGGCCGACCTGGGGTTCTCGGAGGTCCGCATCGGGGCGCTGACCACGGCGACGCTGGTGGGGTCGGCCATCTTGACGCTGCTCGTCGGGCTGGTGAGCTACCGCCTGCGGCGCCGCCCGCTCCTGTTGCTGGGAACGCTGGTCATGGCTGCGACCGGGGTGGGGTTCGCGTTCGTCCACGACTTCTGGCCGCTGCTCCTCATTGCCTTTCTCGGCACGCTCAACCCGTCTTCCGGCGACGTCAGCGTCTTCCTGCCGCTGGAGCAGTCACTGCTGCCGCAGACGGTCAGCAACCGGCAGCGTACAGCACTCTTCGCCCGCTACAGCCTGGTGGCGTCCCTGATCGGGGCAGTGGGCGCGCTCGCCGCCGGTCTGCCGGGAGCGGTTTCGAACCACACCGGACTCGGCTCTCGGCAGGCGCTGGAGGGCATGTTTCTGCTCTACGCGCTGCTGGCGCTCGTGGCCCTGCTGCTCTACCGTCGGCTGTCGCCGGGCGTCGAGGCACCTCCCGGCGTGACGCACTCGCCCCTGCGCGAGTCGCGCAAGACCGTGTTCCGGCTGGCCGCGCTCTTCAGCCTCGACGCATTCGGTGGCGGCTTCGTCGTCCAGTCGTTGCTGGCGCTCTGGCTGTTCGAGCGATACGGCCTTTCTGCCGCGGCCGCCGGGACGATCTTCTTTTGGACCGGCGTCCTCGCCTCGCTGTCCTATCTGGTCTCGGCACGGCTCGCCGAGAAGATCGGGCTGATCAAGACGATGGCGCTCACCCACCTGCCGGCGAACGTGTTCCTGGCGCTGGTGCCGTTTATGCCGAACCTGGAGCTTGCCGTGCTCTTTCTGCTGCTGCGAAGCCTCCTGTCCAACATGGACGTGCCCGCGCGGAACTCCTACGTGATGGCGGTGGTGACGCCGGCCGAGCGACCGGCCGCGGCCAGCGTCACGTCGGTGCCCCGCAGCCTGGCCTCGGCCGGGAGCCCGTTCCTGGCCGGGTACCTGCTGAGCCTCTCCACGTTCGGCTGGCCGCTCCTGATCGCCGGAGTGCTCAAGGGTGCGTACGACCTGCTGCTGCTGGCGATGTTCGCCCGCGTCAAGCCGCCGGAGGAAGCGGCGAATGACGGCGAGGCGGGGTGAGTCGCCTCGGGAGCGCCCGCCAAACCCCCGCCCGCCACCGGGTTGGGACACCCGCCCCGCACGCCGCCGG
>NZ_JADGHZ010000120.1 GCF_019683595.1 Sphaerobacter sp.
AACCTAGCTTTTTCTCGTGGTCTCGTTGTTGTTTAAAATAGAACGGCCCACCCGACCCCGCGCACTTCGCCGCCATCAACACGGCGATGCTCCGCCGCGCCGAGGAGCGCGCGGCCGCCCACGCCCGGTGGAACATCGGGGAGCCGTATGAGGGGCGGGAGACGCACACGGTGCGGGTGCGCTTCGGCCGGACACCGGGTCTCTCCCGCAGCCGACTGCTGACCCCTGGGGCGCGGCCCGGTGCCGGGGCGGTCGGGCGCTTCCGCCGTCGCCTCGGTCAGGTGCTGGCTGGCAGCGCAGCCGCCGGTATCATCGTGGCCGCGGCCGGGCCGGACCTGGCGGGTCTCGCCGCGGGCATCGTCGCCACCGCGGGCGGTGGCGCCTGGCTCGTCCGCGATCTGCACGAGGTGGTCCGCCAGCTCGGGCCGTCCGACGCCCTGGAGGACATCGCCGCAGCCGTCGCCGAGGGGCTGCGGGACACCGGCGGCATCGCCCCGGAGCTGGGCGCCGAGTCCGTGCGCGTCGTGGCCCAAGCCGACGGCTACTACCGCTGCTATCTCGCCGGTGCCTCCGAGGCGGACAGCCGCCGCTTCACCGAAGCCCTGGACGAAGTACTCGCCCCGCTGGCCTCTCCGCGCTACATCATTCCGCGCTACATCGCCGACCCGCCGGGCTCCATGCTCGATACCGCGCTCCTGGCGCTGCGCCTCCGGCGGACCGGCCGCCGCGGCCGCGCGGTGGTGTACCACGCCGTCCCCTCCTACCTGGCAGCCAATCGACAGCGCGCCGACCGCTTCGCCCGCGCCTGGAACCGCTACGTGAGCACTGGCGAGCCGATCTACTGGAAGGACCCGCAGGCGAGCGCCATCATCGCCACCCAGCGCGGCGCCGACCCCTTCGACGTCACCACCCAAATGCGCGTCCTCTGGCGGTGAGGGCGGGCACGGCGGCAGCGCGGGCGTCGCACTGCCCATCCGCACGAACCGCGGTCCTTCGACGATAGGAGGGTCTGCCAACGCCCGGGGCTGAAGCCGCCGGGCTGACAAGGAAAAGCCCGCTAAAGCGGGCTGGGGGAAGAGGGTCCACTTCCGGGTGACACGGTGTTTACCGCCCGGTGCGTGCCCGGGGCTAAAGCCGCCGGGCTGAGAACGCGAAGCCCACTGAAGGGGCTAGAAACGCTATGCCCAGCGGGGTGCCGGATCGGATACGCCTGCATGTCGCCATCACAGCCCCTTCAGTGGGCTTACCCATTAGTCAGCCCGGCGGCTTTAGCCCCGGGCACGGGCCACGCCGCGGGATCCTTCCACCACCCGCACGGGCACGCGCCCAGACCCGTCGCGCGGAACCGCGCGGGAGGGACAGGTGTTCGCGAGGCACCCGCGCTCGGCACCGCATCACCCTATCACGAACGGCGCGCGGCGCCGCAGGAGGGCGCGCACGATGCTCATGGCGACGATGCGCCCGGTCTTCGGGTTCGCCGTCGTGGGGACGTTCTCGATCTCGAACCGCAGGCTGCCGAATGCTCCCTCGACCACCACCTCGTGCCGGTTTCGCGTGATCGCCGGGTCGGCCACGACGACCACCTCGGTGCGATCCAACCCGACACCGGCAAGACTGACGGCCGCCGCGACGTTGATGCTCTCGGGGAACGCCAACACCCCCTCGCGGGCGGTGCCGCGGAACAGCTCGCGCGGCTCCGTGAGCGTCGCGCCCTCCGCGCCGAGGAGCGTCGTCGCGGGCTTGCGGGTCGTGTGGGTTACTCGCGTCAGTCCCCCGACCGCCGCCGCGCTGATCGCATCCAGCCCGCCGATGGCGCCCGACGCGACGGTGATCTGCGCGCCACCCGCGCGGGCGGCCGCGATCAACGCGTCGTACACCTCGGGGCGGGCCAGGGCTCCGACGCTGACGGCGATCAGATCCCGCCCACTCCGAAGCACCGCGGGGCCGTGCTGGGCGAGCGCCTCGTGTCCGGCGACTTCAACCACCACCTCCGGCTCCAGGGCAAGCAGGGCCTCGACCGTCCCGACCACCGGCGGCGTGCCCGCCGGCCGCGGACGGGACGGATCGCGCACGAGCACGCCGACGATGTCCACGGCGGCCTCCGGCATCGCCGCCAACTGCGCCAGCACGCCTTGCCCGATCGCTCCCAGGCCGATCATCCCCACCCGCATCGGCGTCGTTGTCATCGATCCCCTCCCGCCTTCCGTGGTCCCGTAGTCCCGCATCGACCCTCCGCTCCCGGCCGCACCGGCTCGCCCGCTAGACCCATCGGCGGACGCGGGCCTGGTAGGCGCGGTAGGACTCGCCAAAGCGGGAGAGGAGGTAACGCTCTTCCCGCTCGATCACCCCACGCCGGATCACCGCCAGCACGGCGGGGAGCATCAGGACCGGCCAGAGGGCGTTCCGCAGTAGAGCGATGCCGAGGTAGATCGCGGTCAGCGAGAGGTAGAGCGGGTTGCGCGTGTACTGAAACGGGCCGTCGACCACCAGCGCGGTCGCCGGGTGGCGCGGGTTGGGACCGGTCCCGGCTCGCACCATAGTTCGCACGGCCCAGGCACTCATGCCGGCCCCGGCCGCGATGAGCGCGCCGCCCGCCGCGCGGCGCGGGCCGCGTGTCCGGGCAGGCAGCAGCGCGGCCGGACGCATCCGGTCGAGGAGGAAGCCCAGGCCGAGCCCCGCTGCGTAGATCAGGGGCGGCGGAGCGATCACGCCCGCGACCTCATGTGCCGTGTAGTCGTCCATGTCGGCCTCCTCGTGCCGTGAGCGCCGCCCGCGGACGGCGCCTCCGGTGTCCGCTGTGGGGTCCGTGATACCGCGCAAGCCGCCGAGCGGCAAGGGGGCAGTGCATCACCGCACGGCACACACCAGCACGAACGCGACCCCGGAGTCCTCGATATCGCTGCGGGATGAACCGGGTGCAGGCGACAGCCCGATCCTGGTCGGGGAGAATGGGGGAACAGGCTCGCTTGACCGAAGCGCACCGGCACCGAGAAGATGAAGGCCTGCCACCGCGCCAGCGCAACGGGCCGGTGGCGATTGCACCAGGAGAGGAGGGGAGCCGTGCGACTGGCCACCAAGACGGCTCTGGTGCCGGAGCGAGCCGAGATCACAGGAGGCAGCGACGCATGAGTGCGGTGGATGTCGTCGAGCTGCTGGCGCAGCTCGTCGCGATTGAGAGCGTCAATCCGGCCTACCCCGGCCCGGCCAGCGGCGAGGGCGCGATCGCCGAGTTCGTGGCCGACTTCTGCCGCACCGCCGGCGCGGAAGTGCACACCCGGGACATCCTGCCGGGCCGTCCGAATGTGGTTGCGACGCTCCGCTCCGGCCGCCCCGGCCCGGCGCTGGTCTTCGAGGCGCACATGGACACGGTCGGGATCCTGGACATGGGTGAGGCGGCGCTGCGCCCGCGCATTGAGGGCGACCGCCTCTACGGCCGCGGCGCCTGCGACGTCAAGGGCGGCTTGGCGGCGATGCTGGCCGCGCTCGCGGAACTCGCGCCCCGGCGGGACGAGCTGCCGCAGGACCTCGTGCTGGCTGCCGTCATGGACGAGGAGGCCACCTTCCAGGGCGTCCGCG
This sequence comes from Sphaerobacter sp., assembly GCF_019683595.1. Classification (GTDB taxonomy): domain Bacteria; phylum Chloroflexota; class Chloroflexia; order Thermomicrobiales; family Thermomicrobiaceae; genus Sphaerobacter. Next base: position 3,577 of record NZ_JADGHZ010000120.1, read on the forward strand.
GATTCCTCGACGAGGGACTCCCGATCGCAGCCGCCGTCGTGGCCGAGCCGACCGAGCTGCGCGTCGTCGTCGCCCACAAGGGGTGCGTCCGCTGGCGTATCCGCACGGGCGGCCGCGCCGCTCACAGCGCGCGGCCGGACGAGGGGCTGAATGCGATCGACCAGATGGCGGAAGTGGTCCACGCCCTGCGCAGCGAGCTGCAACCCCGCCTGGCAATGCGTAGCCACCCGCTGCTCGGCCGGCCGACGCTCAGCGTCGGGACCATTGCGGGCGGCACGGGCGTCAACGTGGTTCCGGCCGAATGCGTGATCGAGGTAGACCGCCGGCTGATCCCCGAGGAAACCGGAGCGAGCGCCCTGGCGGAGGTCGATGCGGTGCTGGCCGACCTCCGGCGCGCAGAGCCGTGGATCACCGTCGAGCGCGAGGAGCCCTGGATCGTCGACGGATGCCTCGACACCCCGCCGGACGCGCCCATTGCCCAGGCGGCGCTCGAAGCCTGCCGGCAGGCGGGCTACCCCGGGGAGCCGACCGGCGTGCCCTACGGCACCGACGCGAGCAAGTTCGCTGCGCGGGGCATCCCGAGCATCGTGCTCGGCCCCGGGAGCATCGCCCATGCCCACTCGGCGCACGAGTTCATTCCGCTCCCCGAGCTGCGCCACGCCGTGGAGATCTATACGCGGATCGCCCTCAGCCCGCTGGGGGCGTGAGCCCGGGGCCGCGCGGTCCCGGTCAGTGTCGCTGGGGCGAGCCGTCGGGTGGGCATCGCCCCACGCTCCCGGCACGTGGCGACGTCAGCCGCCCGATCCCACGGGGAAGACCTAGACCGTCTCATTCGCGGCGGGTGACTGGACGTGCTCGATGTAGCGCTCGGCCGAGCGGCGTACCGCCGCCTTGGCATCGGCCAGCACGTGGCGCCCGAAGGCGCCGTAGAGCCGCACGAAGGGGTAGGGATCGACCGCAGCGACGATCCGCCGCACCGTCTCCGGGTCAAGCGGGATCTGGTTCGGGTAGCTGTACATGAAGGTCACCCACCGGTTGTCCGGCACCACCTGGATCGTGTCGCCGCTGAAGAGCAGTCCCTGACCCTCGGCACCGTCCGCCCAGTGGAGCACGCTCGCCCCGGGGAAGTGCCCGCCGCAGCGGATGACAGTCACCCCGGGCACCAGTTCCAGCGTGTCCTCGGTAAAGAAGCGCACCGCCGGATCCGGCCGCATCACCCAGCGCCGATTCGTCTCGTGGAGGTAAATCGGCACACCGCCGAGCATCCGCGACCACTCGACCATCGTCGCGTAGTAGTGCGCGTGGGAGATGGCGATAGCCTCCACTCCGCCGCGGCGCTGGATCTCGGCCACCGTCGTCTCGTCGACGTAGGTCAGCGTCTCCCAGAGGACGTTGCCGCCGGGGGTCTCGATCAGGAAGGCCTGCTGGCCGATGGCGAACTTCGGCTCGGTGATGATCCCGGTGACGCCGGGCTCGATCGGGTCGAAGCGGTTGTGGTAGTGCCCCCGCATGGCGGCCAGCGTGGTCCACTGCTGGCCATGGGGGCCGATGTACTGCCGGTCGTCCTCGCAGATGGGGCAGGCGGCCGGCGGCTGGGCGCTCGCCGGGTACTGCGTGCCACAGGTGACGCAGATGTACTCCTGGGAACCGGGGGCATCGGTGGTCGTCATGGTGGTCCCTCCGGGTGGGTGGTGGGTAGTGCGTACTGCGTCATGCGTCATCCGTCCCCCTCACCCCCGGCCCCTCTCGGACGGAGCCCACCAGGGGAGAGGGGAGAGTACGGAATACGCAACACGCCGTACGCTACGGATTCACCTCGTAGAACGTGTCGATCACCTCGCGGGTCACGGGTGCGGAGACGATCGCGCCTTCGCCGCCGTATTCGATCATGGTGACGGCGGCCAGCCGGGCACCGTCGACCGGGCTGAAGGCCGCGAACCAGGCGTGGGTAGGCCGCCCTTCCTGGCCGTGCTCGGCGGTACCGGTCTTTGCCGCCACCGGGTGCGTCTCGCCCTGGAAGGCCCGGTAGGCCGTGCCGCTGGGCGTCGTGACCACATCGACCAGCGCGGCGCGGATCCCGGCGATCTGCTCCTGGGAGATGGGCAGCTTACCCATCTCCTTCGGCTGATGGGTGTAGATCTTGGTGCCGTCGAGCGCCACGACCTCCTGCACCAGGTAGGGCTGCCAGAGCGTACCGCCGTTGGCCAGCGCGGCGTAGGCGTTGGCTACCTGGAGCGGCGTGGCCGTGAAGTAGCCCTGGCCGATGGCGAAGTTCACCGCGTCGCCGCGCGCCCAGCCGTCGTGGATGTTCTCCAGCTTCCACGCCGGGTCGGGCACGGTCCCGGCGACCTCCGGCAACTCCTCCAGCCCGGTCGGGTTGCCGAAGCCGAAGGCCCGCGCCGTCTCCGCCAGGAGGTTGGGATCCTTCTCATCGAGTTGGACCCCGACCTGATAGAAGAACGTGTTGCACGAACGCACCAGCGCGCGGTGGAGCGTCATCGGGCCCTGGTCGACCCCGGTCCAGTCGCGCCAGACATTGGACGAGCCCGGCAGGGAGAACGCCGCTGGACAGGTGAGCGTGCTCTCCATGTTCATGCCCAGGTGGATCATCCCTGCCGCGGCGGTGACCACCTTGAAGGTCGAGCCGCTCGGGTAGGCAAAGGTGGTTGCCCGGTTCTGTAGCGGCCGCGCCTCCTCGTCGTTGAACCGAGCCCAATCTTCGTCGGAGAGACCCAGGATGAACTTGTTCGGGTCGAAGCTCGGATTGCTGACCATCGCCAGGATGGCGCCATTGTTCGGGTCGATGACGACGACGCTCCCGGTGTTGTCTCCCAGCGCACGCTTGGCGGCGAGCTGCACATCGAGGTCGATCGTCGTGACGATGTCGGCGGCAGGCTCGCTCTGCACTTCAGCGAGCAGCCGCCGCTCGCTGCCGTCCGGCGCGACGATAACGAGCCGCCCGCCGCGCTTGCCGGCCAGGTACTGCTCACCCCAGGCCTCGATCCCGGCGCGGCCGATGACGTCCCCGGCCGAGTAGCCCCGGGCGCTCAACTCCGGCAGCTCGTCGGCGGTGATCTCCGTCAGGTAGCCGACGACGTGCGCGGCCGCATCGCCCGCGGGGTAGACGCGCTCGGGCCATTTCTGCACCACGACGCCCGGGATGCCGGCCAACTGCTCCAGCAGGCCCGGGTCCATCGGGTCGGGATAGCTCTTGATCGGCATGAACCAGTCGGGCTGACCGTGCTCGTACCGGCTCTTGATCTCGTCTTCCGGCATGCCGAGCGCCTGGCTCAACGTCTGGAGCATCGCGGCTTCGTCCTGGATCTGCCCCGGGACCACGCCGACCTTGTTGATCTGGCCCAGGTGCGCCAGCGGCCGACCCTTGCGATCGAGGATGCGGCCGCGCTGCGGGATGTCCGGCTGCCACCGCACGAAGCCGTCACCGAGGTCGGCAAAGATGACCGACGGGGTCCAGTCGACCCGGAAGCCGTCCTCCTCCTCGACGATGGGGATGACGTTGTCTTCCTCCAGCGTCCCGACCTTGGCCGACTCCCGCTTGACGTGCATGGGCTGTTCGAGCGCATTGCGGTCGGCGTCCCGGAGCGTCGCCTCGATCGCCGTCTGGCCGATCTCCTGGGCGATCCCCTCGTAGCGGGCGATGAAGTCCTCCTTGCTGATGGTGTGCTTGGCGGGGGCCGAGAGCAACTCGTACATCCCGGCATAGTCACCCGCGTTCCAGAGGCGGGTGAAGGCCGCGGCGACATCGCGCGGGGTTCGCAGCGCCGCGACACTCCCGGGGCTGGGTGAGGCGACGGGCGAGGCGTCCGTGAGCGCGGTATTGCCCAGCAGGCGCCCATCCAGGCGGTCGGCCAGCAGGAACAGGCCGAGCACGACGACGACCAGCCCCAGGACACTCATCACCAGCTTCGGCACGACGCTCCCGCGACGGGGTGGCCGGCGGGAGTAGGGAGACCGATATCCGGGCACAGACTGGACCTTCCCTGCTCAAGCGGTGTGACATGCGCTGCGCGCCGGGTGATCGATGCGGCGGCCGGCTCCGTCCCCGGGAGGTTCGGCCGGATCGGCGCGCCAGCGGTGCCCGGAACTCTGCCACCAGCGGTGACTCAGCGTCAAGGTTAAGGCGAGAAAAAGGTGCGTACGTTCTTGGGATTGGGTGGGGGCCGGCTGTGCTGCTGGTTTCGTTCGCCGGGCGGTACGTGCCCGGGGTAGGTGGCGTGAAGGATCCCACGCCGTGGCCCGTGCCCGGGGCTCAAGCCACCGGGCTGACAAGGAAAAGCCGGCTGAAGCCGGCTGGGACGGAGCATGGCTCACCGCCCGGCGTTGTGCCTCACCGCGTGGCATGTGCCTGGGGCTTAAGCCGCCGGGCTGATATTTTGGTAAGCCCACTGAAGGGGCTGTGATGGCGACATCCCGGCGTACGCGGTTCGGCCTCCCAGCGGGGACCGCGTCCCCAGCCCCTTCCGTGGGCTTCGCCGTGTCAGCCCGGTGGCTTGAGCCCCAGGCACGGGCCGAGCGGCGGAACCGGCGCATCGGGGTCTGCTCCGTACCGCGATCCCAGCCGGCTTCAGCCGGCTTTGATTGTGAGCCCGGCGGCTTGAGCCCCGGACACATACCGACCGCGTACACCCTTATCATTCGTCAAAGTCCATGAGCCCCGGGCACGTGCCGACCGGCGGACACCGTTTCATGCGAATCGGAACCCTCATGAGCCCCAGCCGGCTAGAGCCGGCTTCGCGGTGTCAGCCCAGAGGTAACCCCCTGGACACACACCGGCATGCATGCCGGCGTTCGACTGATGCGCTAACGGATCGTCCTGCTGCCAACGCCCCGGTAGACCGGGCTGACGCTGGCCCCGGTGTGGATGCGCTGGATCGTCTCACCCAGCAGCGGGGCGACCGAGAGCACCGTGATCTTGTCGATCCGCTTCTCCGGGGGGATCGGGATAGTGTTGCTCACCACCACTTCCCGGATCGGGCTGAGCGCCAGCCGCTCGATGGCCGGGCCGCTCAGAACCGGATGGGTGCAGGCGGCGTAGACTTCGACCGCACCGTTCTCGATGCAGACCTGGGCGGCCTGAGTGATCGAGCCGGCCGTGTCGATCTCGTCGTCCACCAGCACCGCCTGGCACCCTTCGACCGAGCCGATCAGGTTCAGCACCTCGGTCTTGTCGACGTTCCCGACCCGGCGCTTCTCGATGATGGCGAGACTCGCGTCCAACTCTTCGGCGAAGTTGCGTGCCCGCTTGGTGTTCCCCAGGTCCGGCGAGACGACGACCGGCCGTTCCAGCCGCTTATCCTGGAAGTAGCGGGCGATGATCGGCATGGCGGTCATCTCGTCGACGGGGATGTTGAAGAAGCCCTGGATCTGCCCGGCGTGCAGGTCGACGGTCAGGACGCGATCGGCCCCGGCGACGGTGATCAGGTCGGCGATGAGGCGCGCCGTGATCGGCACACGCGGCTGATCCTTCTTGTCGGTGCGGCCGTAGCCGAAGTAGGGGATGACCGCGGTAATGCGTCCAGCCGAGGCCCGCTTGAGCGTGTCGATGATGATCAGCAGCTCCATGATGCTGTCGTTGACCGGGCTGCTGAAGGACTGGACGACGAAGACGTCGTTCTCACGCACGCTCTCGCCGATGCGGACGAAGATGTTCTCGTTGCTGAACCGGAACACCTCGATCCGGCCGGGCGGGATATCGATGTAATTGCAGATCTCCCGGGTGAGATCCGGGTTGGAGTTGCCGCCGAAGATGGTCAACTGATCATAGCGGCCGGTCATGGTTCTCGGTTATCCCTTCCGCGGCCAGCCGCGCCAGCGCGCTCTGTGCCGCCTCCTGCTGGGCAGCGCGCTTGCTGCTCCCGGTCCCCACGCCGAGGCATTCACCGCCGACGACCACCTCGACGGTGAAAACCCGGTCGTGCGCGGGGCCAGACACCGCCACCGTGCGATACATCGGAGTCACCCGCATGTGCTCCTGCACGAGCTCCTGCAGCCGTCCCTTGTAGTTGGTCTCCTGCCCCTCGGTGATGATCTGCTCCGCGTCCTCGATCAGGAGCTGGCGCAGGAAGCGCCGGGTGGCGCGGATACCGCGGTCCAGGTAAATCGCGGCGATCACCGCCTCGAACGCCCCGGCCAGGATCCGGTCGCGGATCTCCCCGTCGGAGGTCATCTCCCCGCGGCCGAGGTAGAGCAACTCGTCCAACCCGAAGCGTCGTGCCCAGCGCGCCAGCGTCTCGGTGCGGACCAGCGCGGTGCGGTAGGCCGTGAGCATCCCCTCCGGAAGCCGCGGGAAGCGCCGGTAGAGGAACTCCGCAGTGATCATGCCGAGAACCGAGTCGCCCAGGAACTCCAGGCGCTCGTTGGAATCCCGCACCGCTTCGATTTGGGAGATGCCGAGTTCGTTGAGGTAGGAGCGATGGGTCAACGCCAGCCGCAGCAGATCCAGATCGCGGAACTCGATGCCCAGCCGCTGTGCTGCGCGTTCCGGGCGGTCGTCCGACTTCGGATCGCGCTGGCTCTCCATCCGTTGTGCCGCCGTCATACTCACGCCCCCGCCCGGTTGATGACGGCATCCAGATCCACATTCGCCCGGCGGGCGACGGCGGCCACCTGATCCCAATCGATCGAGATGGTGTAGATGTAGTGCATTGGCTCCGTCTCGCGGGTGGACGAGGTCGCCATGCCCGGACCGACGAGGAAGTGGACCAGCGCATCGGCGATCAGGTTGTCCTGCGGGTCGCGGTCGTCGAGCGAGATGGCATCGCCGCCGGCACGTCGCGCGGCCTCGGCGCGACGCAACCCCTCGCGAAAGGGCGCCGCGAGCGCTTCCGCACGCTGCTCCTCTTCACGCAGCGCACGCCGCTGGCCCGCGACGATATCATCGGCCGCCGAGGCGTCGAGCTCGACGTCTTTGATCTCCTCGCGCGCCGTGTAGTGATGCACGATGTACTTGAGTAGTCGGTCGATATCGCCCGGCACGCCGGCTCCTCCGCGGCACCCCGCTGCCGCCTGATGTCATTATAGGAAACCCGCCCCACCGCGCCAACGCGACTGATGCGCCGAGGGTTACAGATCACCCGGGTGCGGGCTCATGCTCACAGCAAGGACAACACGGCGTCCTCTTGCCGCACGCCCGCGCCACCCCTGCCGCACGCGGTTTGCCACGGAAATGGGTCGTGCGTCATGCGTCATACGTCATGCGTCACCGGTGGTGCGGAATGCATGCTGTGGGGGCTCGAAGGGCAGTCGGTACCCGTGGCAGAAGCGGGCTGGCGTTTCATCGTGCGGCGGTACCGGGTTGCAATCATGGCCCGTGCTTACCGAGGATGGGTGATGTAAGGATCCCCGCGCTCGGCCCGTGCCCGGGGCTCAAGCCGCCGGGCTGCATAGTGGGTAAGCCCACTGAAGGGGCTATGATGGCTACATCGAGGCGTATCCGATTCGGCCACCTACCGGGACCAGCGTCCCTAGCCCCTTCAGTGGGC
>NZ_JADGHZ010000121.1 GCF_019683595.1 Sphaerobacter sp.
GGGGGGGGCGGGGTTTTTTTTTAAACCCCCCGGGGGGGCCCCCCGCCCCCCCCCGCCCCGCATGAACAGGCACGCGGGCGTCCTTGCCCGGCCTCAATCCGGGAGATCACCCCTCACCCCCCAACCCTCCTCTCCCACAAGGGGAGAGGGGGAAACGGCCCTCTCCCAACATGGAGTTTGACGAGATACGGGGGCACACCGGAGCCGACCCCGTCGCCCATTCAGGATGACACGCGAGAAGTCGCGGACAGAAGGCGGGTCTACCGGGTGACCTTGTCAAAGTCCATATTGGGAGAGGGGAGCGATGCACGAGGCCGGACGCGGCTCTGTGCGACGCCCGCTCCTTGTCGCGGCCCCGCTAGCCCTGCCGGAGCGCGGAGAGCAGGTTGGTGGGGAAGATGTCGATGAGGGAGATCAGCAGCAGGAGATCGCCCAGGGCGAGGATGACCAGCAGCGCCAGCGGGGCGATCAGGCCGACCTCCTGCAGGTAGGTTCCGATCCCGCCGAGGTTCGTGGTGGTGGCGAGATACACCAGCCAGCCGATGACGACGAAGATCGTGCCCAGGAGCTGTGCGTTGGCGTAGGGCAGGTCGTTGGCCACGAGGATCGCCAGGTTGAGGATCGTCAGCACCAGGCCCGGCAGCATGAACAGCGCAACCGCTGCCCACATGGTATGCGTACTGCCAACGGCCCCCCAACCGTTGGCCGGGCGACGCATCTGCGGCCAGGCGCCCTCCACGAACTCTTCGATCGCTTCGAGGGTGAAGAGCATGGCCAGGCTGAGCCCGATGAGTAACCAGAGCCGCGGGTCCAGCAGCACCCTGTACTCCTCGTCGCGCCCGGCGCCGACGCCGGCGACGTTCCAGATTGCCCCGTTGATCCGCCGCCGTCAGCGTAGCAGACGTAGAAAGTCCTGGCAACACCTGGGCCGCGGTCACTACTCCTGCGCGGAGAACCGGCGCACGGCCAGCGCGATCATGATCATGCCGAAGGCGAGCACGACGACCATGTCCAGGAGCGGCGTCATGTGCACACCGAAGACGGTCAGGCCCAGTTGCTCCGCCGGGAGCGAACCGGCTCCAAGCACCAGGTGCCGGATGGCGTCCACCCCGTAGCTGACCGGGTTGATCCGGGTGAAGGCGGTCAGCCAGCCCGGCAGGTTCTGCAGCGGGAAGAGCGCGCCGGACAGGAAGAACAGCGGCATCATCAGGAAGTTCATGATGAGCTGGAAGCCCTCCATGCTCTTCATGCTCACCGCGATCAGCAGGCCGAGCGAGCTGAGCGCGAAGGCGGTGATAAACATCACCGGGATCAGGGCCGCCACATGCCCGAGCGAGAGCGACACGCCCACGAACGGCGCGAAGATCAGCATCAAGATGCCCTGGACCATCGCCGTCGTCGCGCCGCCCAGCGCCTTGCCGACCGCGATGGCCCAGCGGGGCAAGGGCGCCACCAGCACCTCCTTTAGGAAGCCGAACTCGCGGTCCCAGACGATCGCGATGCCGCTGAAGACGGCGGTGAACAGCACCGCCATCGCGATGATCCCCGGGAAGATGAACTGGACGTAGCTGACACCCTCCTGCCCGGCGGCGCCGCCGCCCAGCGGGCCGATCGACGCCGACAGCCCGGTGCCGAAGATGAACAGGAACAGGATGGGCTGGGCGAAGCTGCCGATGATCCGGGTCCGATCACGCGCGAAGTGGAGCACATCCCGGTACCACAGGGTGACGATGCCGTTGAGTGCCGCGCTCCAGGTGCTGGGGTTGGTCCGCGGGGACCGCCGCTCGGTTGCGATGCTCGGGGTTGCCATGGCACTCACCTCCGCTGACGCATGCGCATCATCGCGCGCATCCGGTCCATGCCGGTCACCTCTTCGTCGCGAATCGCCCGGCCGGTGAGGCGGACGAAGACATCGTCGAGGCTGGGCCGGTGCAGGCTGATCGTCTGGATCGGCACGCTGAGCCCCTGCACCAGCCGGGGGATGAACGACTCGCCCTCCGGAACCTCCAGCCGGAGTACGCCGTCGAGCACGATCGGCTCCAGGCCGAAGCCGGCCGTGATCTCCCGGGCTGCTGCGTCGTTGTCAGGCGTCTTGAGCGTGATCACGTCCCCGCCGACCATCGCCTTCAGCCGGTCGGGCGTGTCCAGCGCGACGATCTTGCCATGGTCAATGATCGCGATCCGGTCGCAGCGCTCGGCCTCGTCCATGTAGTGCGTGGTCAGGAACAGGGTGATCCGGGTCTCGGTGCGGAGCTGCTCCAGATAGTTCCAGATGTGCTGGCGCGTCTGTGGGTCCAGCCCGATCGTCGGCTCGTCCAGGAAGAGGACGTGCGGCTGGTGGAGCAGGCCGCGCGCGATCTCCAGCCGGCGCTTCATGCCGCCGGAGAAGGTCTTGACCAGGTCGTCGCGCCGCTCCCAGAGATCGACCATGCGCAGCAGGCGCTCTGCCTGTGGCTCCCAGCTCCCACGTGGGAGGTTGTAGATCCGCGCGTGAAAGGCCAGGTTCTCCATCGCGGTCAGATCGTTGTCGAGGCTGGAGTCCTGGAAGATGATGCCGATCGAGCGGCGCACCCCGGCCGGGTCGGCGACGACGTCGTGGCCGTTGATGACGACGTGCCCCCCGCTGGGCCGGAGCAGCGTACAGAGGACACCAATGGTCGTCGACTTCCCGGCGCCGTTCGGCCCCAGGAACCCGAACAACTCGCCCTCGTTCACCGAGAAGGAGATTCCGTCCACGGCCGTGAAGTCGCCGTAGCGCTTGACCAATTGATCGACCCGGATGATCTCTTCGGCCATGCGTGCATCCCCCGATGTCGTGTCGTGCAGAGCGGGCGGCGACCACGACGTGGCCGCCGCCCGCAACGTGGCCGGTGTCTGGCTGGCGTGGGGTTAGTCGTCCGCCCCCACGGGAGCAGGCGGCTCCGCGACCTCCTCCAACTGGGCGACCTCGGTGCTCGCCTCCACCCGGTTCGTCTTCCGCAGCGGGATCTCCTTTAGGAAGAAGCACGACACCATGGCAAGGACGAGCGCGATCGTCGTCACCACGAACAGGTCCGTGATCGCCGTGGCCAGGCTCTCCCGGATCGCGAGCATCACCTGCCCCAGAATCTCCTGCCCCTGGGCGCCGAACCCGGCAAACATCTGCTGGATCGCCCCTCCCGACTCCGGCGCCATCAAACTCTGCGGGTTCTGCAGGGCCGCGAGCTGCTCCGGCGTCAGTTGCGCCCGGAGCTCCGCCGGGACGTTGCTCGCGAAGACCGCGTTGTAGCGGCTCGTCATCACCGTGCCGAGGACCGCCACGCCGATCGTGCCGCCGATCGAGCGGAAGAACTGAAGGCTGGCGGTCACCTCGCCCAGCTTCTGGACCGGGAATGCGTTCTGGGTGATGATCGTGAACAGGCTCATCGACACCCCGATCCCGAGACCGGTGATGACCATGTTGCGGACGACGACGCCGTCGCTCACGCTGGCATCCATCCGGGACAGCAGGAAGGCGCCGAGCGCCCCGATCCCGAAGCTGACGATCGCGAGCACCTTGTACTTGCCGGTCCGGGCGAGGAGCTGGCCACCGACGATGCTGCTGGCGATGAAGCCGAGCATCATCGGGGTGAGCACCACGCCGGAGTTGGTGGCGGTGTTCCCGACCACCCCCTGGATGAAGAGCGGCAGGTACATCACGGCGCCGAACATCCCCGCGCTCGCCAGGAACGAAGCCAGCACCGACACGGTGAAAATGCTGTTCTTGAACAGGCTCGGGCTGATGATCGGCTCCGCCACGCGGCTCTCCCAGATGAACGCCGCCACCAGCGCCACCGCGGCGAAGGCGAGCATCCCGATGATCTGGACGGACCCCCAGGGGTACGTTTCGCCACCCCAAGTGAAGGCCAGCAGGAGCGGGACTGTGCCCAGGATCAACAGCGCGGCACCGATATAATCGATGCGGTGCTGCCGACGGCGGGCCATCGAGGGAATGGCCAGCCCGGCAGTGACCAGCGCAACCGCGCCGATCGGCATGTTCACGTAGAAGACCCAGGGCCAACCCCAGTTGTCGGTGATCCAACCACCGAGGGTCGGGCCGACGATCGAGGCGAGGCCGAACACGGCGCCCGTCAGCCCCTGCCACTTACCCCGCTCCGACGGCGGGAAGACGTCGCCGATGATGGCGATGGCGATCGGCAACATCGCCCCGGCGCCGAGTCCCTGCAGGCCCCGGAAGAGAATGAGCTGGGTCATCGACTGGGACATGCCGGACAGCGCCGACCCCGTCAGGAACAGGATCATCCCAACAAGAAAGAACCCCCGCCGGCCGTAGATGTCGGACAGCTTGCCGTAGATCGGCACGCTCACGGTCGATGCCAGCATGTAGGCCGTGAAGACCCAGGCATAGTGCTGCAACCCGTGCAGGTCGGCGATGATCTGCGGCATGGCGGTGCCGACGACGGTCTGATCGACCGCGCCGAGGAGCATCCCAAGCAGGACGCCGATAACGATAAAGACGAGCCGGCGCTTGCTTACCGACTCGCTAACCGGTTGCGGCGTCTCGGTGCTCGCTTCCCGGTGCGACGTTTCAATCATGAACCTGTCTCCCTAGTCTTCCGAATCGTCAGGCTGTGCCACGGTCCGCTGCGCCGTAGCGAGCTCGGGAGGGGGCCGTTCCCCGCCGCCTCCGCAGTCCCGCGGCGGGACATCGCGCTCAGCGGCCACCGCCAGTGCGGTCATCCCCCGGAGCAGGGCCGCGATGTCGTCGTTGCTGAGGTAGCCGAGCCAGCCACGCATCCGTCCGTGCCCACCGTGGCGCATCTTGTTCACGAGTTCTTCCCCGGCAGGCGTGATGCGTACCACCATGCGGCGCCGATCCGCCGGATCCGACTCGCGCGTCGCGAGGCCGGCCTGAACCAGGCGCTCGACAAGGTGGCTCGCGGTTGGTAGGCTTACCCCTTGCGCCTCTGCGACCTGGCCCATGCAGACCGGCCCTTCACGGGCCAGCGTGAAGAGCGTCCGCAATTGCGCCATGGTCAGATCGAGCTCTCGCCAGACCGGCTCGCTGACCTGGTGCATAACGCGCACGATGCGACTGTATTGATCCAGCACGGCGTCGATCAGGATGTCTCTGGACTCGGCCACGCGGCCACCTCCTCAAAGCGCAACCCGGCGAGGATACCAAATCGCTTCGACGAGATCAAGGTATTCGAAGACATGGAAGGAATTGGCGTGGGGGTGGAGCTGAGCAGGGACCACTCCAGGCAGGGAACCATTTTCTCTCCCCCGACGTATAGATAATCAGAGAGGGTCCTCCCCCACTGATCCCACGACCCTCTCCACACTCGAACGGAGCGATCCCCGCTCCACCCCTCCCCTTCCCGCGCAGATCGGGCCTCACGGCCCGATCTGCGTACGTGGGCTGTCCAGAGGATCACCGGGATCGTGGCCGGCTCCCAGCGTCCGGCATGTGCCCGGGGCTAAAGCCGCTGGGCACATACCACAGCGCAGGAACCATCGCACCACCCACCACGCGCACGCGCCACGGCGTGGAATCCTTCATGCCATCCGTACCGTGTCCCAATCACGGCACGGAGCGACGCCGTCGCGCGGCAGACGCGGCGCGATAACAAAGCGGCGGCTCGGGCCGCCGCACTCCAAAATGCTCTTGCCGGCTTGAACCGGGTTTCATTGTCAGCCCGAGCGTTCACCCCCGGGCATGGGCCGCGGCGCGGGGACCGTTGCGCCACTCCGGCTGGACACGCGTCGCGGCTCCCCCTACTCCACGGGGCTCGAGGCCGGTTCGACTGTGGCTGTGGCTTGGGTGGCGGCCTCTTGGCGCCGCAGTTCCCGCACCCGGCTGTCGAGCCAGCGCGAGACCCGCGCCCGCTCGGGTACCAGTCCCTTGGGGCCGGCGAGCAGGACGATCACGATTAGCGCGCCGATGACGAAGTCGCGGAAGAACGAAATGCGGTCGACGATGTACACCGGCAGCTTGAAACCCTGGATCTGGAGCGTGATCGACCAGAAGCCCCAGACGACGAAGGTGCCGACAATCGCGCCGATGTTGTTGCCGCTGCCCCCGAGCACCAGCATGGCCCAGATGATGAAGGTGCCGAAGAAGTGGGTGAACGTCTCGGGCGAGATGGCGCCCTGCTGGAACGCGAAGAACGCGCCGCCCGCGCCCATGATCGCCGCACCGAGCACGAACCCCTGGACCTTGAAGGCGAACACATTCTTGCCGCTGGCGGCAACGACGTCCTCGTCCTCGCGCAGCGCCCGTAGCACGCGGCCCCAGGGCGAGCTGATCCCGCGCTCCACCATCAGGTAGACCAGGAAGAGCATCGCCAGAGCCAGGCCCAGGAAGACGAAGCGGTACACGTTCGGCTCGAACCAGCCGGCGAAGGGCCGCGGGATGCCGGTCAGGCCGCGCGTGCCGTTGACCAACCAGGTTTCTTCGATCGTTACCCGCCGCAGCACCTCGGCCACGCCGATCGTCGTGATCGCCAGGTAGTCCTCGCGCAGCCGCAGCGCCGACAGCGCCAGGAGCAACGCCAGCAACGCCGAGGCCAACGCCGCCGCCAGCACCCCGAAGACGAAGGGGAGCCACTCCCGGCTGTCGAGGAAGGGGAGAAAGGCGAGCCGATCCCCGAAACCGCCGACGTACTGCACGAACTCGGAGTCGGCGGGCGACTTGGTGACGATCGCGGCCACGAAGGCGCCGACCATGAAGAAGCCGACCACACCGAAGTTGAAGATACCGGTGTAGCCCCACTGCACGTTGAGCCCGATGGCGATGATGGCCAGGATCGCCACGGTCGTGACGAAGGGGACAAGGAAGCCGATCACGGCCGTGACGCTCCCGCCGGAGTGGATCAGTGGCAGGAGGATCATTGCGACCGTGACGGCCGCGACGATGAGCTTCGTCGTCTTCGATGCTTCCTTCACGACGCTACGCTCCAAACAGTCCACGCGGCCGAACCAGGATCACCAGAATCAGGACGACGAAGGCGATGGAGAACTTGTAGCCCGGGCTGAGCGGGCCGACCGTCACCGCCACTTCCTGCAGGACCCCGACGACCAGTCCACCCACCAGCGCCCCGTGCGGGCTCCCAATCCCGCCCAGGATCGCGGCGGCGAAGACCGGCAGGAGCAGGATGAACCCCAACTCCGGCTTGAGCTGCGACTGGAGCGCCAGCAGAACCCCCGCGACGGCGATCAGCCCGCCGCTGACGAGCCAGGTGGTGCGCACCACCGCTTCGGTGTCGATGCCGCTAACGCGCGCGAGATCCGGGTTGTCGGCCATCGCGCGCATCGCGCGGCCGGTGGTCGTCCGGTAGAGGAGGAGGTACACGGCCACGGCCAGCACGATCGCGGCGGCAACGATGAAAAGCTGATCGGTGGGGATGCGCGGCCCGCCGGGGAGCTGCAATGTCGGGCGGATTCCGGAGACGTAGAAGCGGGGAGTCGGCCCCCAGATCATGAGTACGAGGCTGCGCATGGCAATCGCCACGCCCAGGGAGACGATGGCGAAGATCGCCAGGCCGGCGCGTCGCTGACGCAGGGGCCGGTACACCCAGCGGTCGACCAGGATCAAGATCACGGCGGCCAGTGCGGCCGCGACGACCATCGAGAGCAGCAGGCCGTAGCCGAAGGAGAAGCGCCAGATCGGCTCGGTGGCGCCCGGTAGGTCGGCGAAGCTCCAGGGCACGCGCACGTCCGTCCCGCGCGTACCGACCAGGTTACCCGAGAGGACGAAGAAGGCCAGGTAGGCCGCCAGCATCATCGAGTCGCCGTGGGCGAAGTGGGCGAACTTCAGCACGCCGTAGATGAGTGTCAGGCCCAGCGCCCCGAGCGCCAGCACGCTGCCGACGACCAGGCCGGCCACGAACTGGCTCGGGTGCGTCAGCGCGCTCCAGATGACGAACAGGCCGATCGCGCCGAAGAGCACGACCGAGCCGGCCGCGTCACCCAACCGCCAGAGCCGGGCTGGTGCGGCCTCGACCCGTGGCGAGACGGTCTCCGTAGACATACGGCTCCTACTCCCCCAGATAGAGGCGGCGCACCTCGTCACTCTCAAGGAGCTGGCGCGCGTCACCTTCGAGTCGGTTCTCCCCACCCGCCAGCACGTAGCCTCGGTGGCTGAGGCTCAGCGCCTGGCGCGCGTTCTGCTCGACCATCAGGATGGCCGTTCCGGTGGCATTGATTTCCACCACCTTCTCGAAGACCATGTCGACCATCTTCGGCGACAAGCTGGCCGACGGCTCGTCGAGCAGCAACAACTGCGGGTCGAGCATCAGCGCCCGTGCGATCGCCAGCAACTGGCGCTGCCCGCCCGAGAGCCGCCCCGCGCGTTCGTTCGGCCGCTCGGCCAGCACCGGGAACAGACTGAAGACCTGTTCCATCCGCTCCCCGCGGCCCCCGTCCCGCGCGAAGCCGCCGATCTCCAGGTTCTCTCGGATGGTCAGCGAGGGGAAAACGTTGTCGGTCTGCGGCACATAGCACATGCCGCGGCGGACCAAACGATCCGGCGACTCTCGGGTGATCTCCTCCCCGGCCAGCAGCACCCGGCCGGTGCGCACCGGCAGCAGCCCGAAGAGGGCTTTCATCAGCGTCGACTTGCCCGCCCCGTTCGGGCCGATGATGGCGACCATCTCTCCCGGCTGGACCCGGATCGACACACCCCGCAGGATGTCGACCCCACCGTAGCCGGCGGTGATGTCGACGGCTTCGAGGAGCGGCTGAGTAGCGACGGCAGGAGCGGCGGTCATCGGTACTGCCCTCCCAGGTACGCCTCAAGCACCAGCGGGTTGTTGCGTACCTCTTCGGGCGTCCCCTCGCAGAGGTGGGTTCCCTCGCTCATCACGATGACCGGGTTACAGAGCCGGGCCACCAGATCCATGTCGTGCTCGATGATGAACATGGTGATGCCCCGCTCGTAGCACAGCTCCTCGATGTATCCCACCAGCCGGCGCATCAGCGTGCGGTTCACCCCGGCGCCCGGCTCGTCGAGCAGGATCATCTTGGGCTCCGCCATCAACGTCCGCGCCAGCTCCAGGAGCTTTTTCTGGCCGCCGGAGAGGTTCGCGGCGTATTCGTCCCGCAGCCGGATCAGGTCCACAAACTCCAGCACGGCCAGCGCCCGGTCGATAATCTCCCGCTCGCGCTGCCCGACCCGGCCGGGGCGAAACCACGCGTTCCAAATACGCTCGCCCTCCTGCCCCATGGGCACGAGGACGAGGTTCTCCAGCACGGTCATCGAACCGAGTGGTTTGGGGATCTGGAAGGTACGCACGAGGCCCTTGCGGGCAATCACGTGGGGAGGCAGGCCGTCGATGCGCTCGCCGTCGAAGACGATCGTGCCGCTGGTTGGCTTGAGAAAGCCGGAGATGAGGTTGAACGCGGTCGTCTTGCCCGCACCGTTGGGGCCGATCAGACCGGTAATGGTCCCCCGGCGGACGCGAAAGCTACAGTCATCGACCGCCCTCACCCCGCCGAATACCCTGGTGAGGTTTGATACTTCGAGGATCGCGTCGCTCTGGCCGGCAGCCGTCCCCGCCGGCGACTGCGCCGCAGCCGTCAACTGTACTCCCTCCTCACACCCACCAATCGGCACAGTCGTGCCGCTGACTCAAAGCAACCGTGGATGGGCGTGCCTGCGAGGCACGAACCCTCGACGGCAAATCGCTCGCTGTGGTGATCGCGCTGTGTGAAGCTCAGCGGCCGCGAAACAGATACAATCGTGACCGTGATGCGATAAGCATACACGGCAACTTGACAGTCGGCAACGGTCTGCCGATTCACGCGCCGGGAGCGGCCGGCAGAGCCCGGCGTGCTATACTCATCTCACCAAGCATCGCCGGGAGGCCAGGGAGCAAAGCATGCAACCAAATATGAAAATGCTTCAGCAGATGCAGAATCGACTGCTGAAGATGCAGCAGGAGTTGGAAGAGGCCACGGTCGAGGGCTCGGCCGGGGGCGGGGCGGTGCGCGTTGTGGTGAACGGCACGCGCACGGTCAAGAGCATTTCGATCGATCCGGAGGCCGTGGACCCGGACGACATCGAGATCCTTGAGGACATGGTCCTGACCGCCATCAACGACGCCATGGCCAAGGCGGAGCAGCTTGCCGCCGAGAAGATGGGGGCCATCACGGGAGGCCTGAACATCCCCGGGATTATGTAGACCCGCGCGTGGGTACCCGCCCATCCCTGACACCGCGCAGGGCGGGTACGGGTGGCTGCGACGCGATCGCGGTCGCCACTTGCGGGTTCCGTACGGTTTCCCACGTTCATCGACGGGTGAGCAAGGTAGGAGCACGGCCCTCGCATCTAACCTCGCTCACCCGCCTCGTTTTGCTCACTCCACGCTGATCCACCGTTGCCCCGACCCCCGGTCCCCCTCCGCGAGATCCCGGCCTGGTGGAACACGACCTGCATGGCCTACCCGAAGGACCGCTCGCGACTGGGCGGGCGAGACACGAATCGGTTCATTGCGAGCCACGCAGGCATGCGAGCGAGACAGGTCGGCCAGTCGCGCTCCGGCGCCCCTGGCGGGGACAGGTTGCCGACCCAGGAAGGACCGAGCGACCCCGACGTTCCGACCCGCATCGTGGCTCGCACCCGTGCCGGGACCGGGCCAGCCACACTGTAGCGGTTTCGTAAGCTCGCCCGTGGCAAGTGTCACACCAATCGCACGTGAGCGATCCATACTGGCAGGTGCCGGGTCGGTTCGCCGGGGAAGGAGAGGGCCAGCCATGGTTGACGAAGATCTGCGACAGCGACTCCGAGAGACGAAGGGCTCCGAGGTGGCGGCCTGCGATGTCTGCGGCCGGACCGTACCCCGGGCATCGCTGGTCACGTACTCGCGCGCCCATCCTGCGGTGGAGCAGACCGAGACGATCCTGGTCTGCCCTGAGTGCGCCATCGAGATCGAGCAGGGGGAGATTACCCTGGACGACGAGTTCGGCAGCGAACCTCCGCTGACCCGCCTGATCTAGCCTCCCGGCGCGCCGGCGATGGCGCGCCGGCCCCGGGGGGGGGGGCCCCCCCGGGGGGGCCCCCCCCCGCGGCCCCCCCCCCCGGGGGTTTTTGGCCCC
>NZ_JADGHZ010000122.1 GCF_019683595.1 Sphaerobacter sp.
GGCGAAGGTCATCCGTCACGTTTCATCCCCCCTCTCCCCTTGTGGGATAGGGGGGCAGGGGGTGAGGGGAACGGCCACGATACCGGCACCCCTGCCACCAACTACGTAAGCGTGAACTCGGGGAACGCTCTGACGATATCTTCGGGATCGAGCGCGCCGTGTCGCGCCACCGTGAGCCGGCGCCCGTCGACCACCAGGACGGTCGACGGCACCCCGCCGGGGGCCGGGCCGCCGTCGATGATCAGGTCGACCCGGTCGCCTAGGGCGGCAACCGCTTCCGCCGCGGTGCGTGCCTCGGGCTCGCCAGAGCGGTTGGCGCTGGTCGTCGCCAGCGCCCCTCCGGCTGCGGCGATGATCGCCAGCGCCAGCGGGTGATCGGGCATGCGCAGCCCGACACGGCCGGTGTCGCGCACGATCTCGCGCGGGAGCCACGGCGCGGCGGGTACCGCGAGGGTCAGCGCGCCCGGCCAGAAGCGCTGGAGCAGCGCCAGCACCAGCGGGTCCACCTCACCGGTCAAGCGCGGCACCTGATCCAGGTCGGACACCAGCACCGGGATCGGGCGGTCGAGCGGCCGCCCCTTAACGTGGTAGAGACGCGCGACGGCCTCGGGGTGGTCCACCGCGGCGGCCACACCGTACACCGTGTCGGTGGGAAAGACGATCAGCCCGCCGCGCGCGAGCACCTCCGCCGCGGCAGCAGGCGCGCCGGGGTCGTCGCCAGGGACGAGCCGTGCTCGTGACCGCTCGGTCACGCGCCCAACTCCTCCTTGATCTGCTCGGCCAGTCTGGGACCAATGCCGGGGACCGCCGCCAACTCCTCGACGCTGGCCTGGCGGATACGTGCTACGGAGCCGAAGGTCTTCAGCAGGGCCTTGCGCCGCGCCGGGCCGACCCCCTTCAGGCCGTCCAGCGCCGAGCGGAAGGTGCTCTTGGTGCGGCGTTTCCGGTGGAAGGTCACGGCGAAGCGGTGCGCCTCATCCCGCACCCGCTGCACCAGGAAGAGCGCCTGCGCGTCGCGCGGCAGGACGATCGGATCCCGCCGGCCCGGCAGGAAGAGTTCCTCATTCTCCTTGGCCAGGCCGACGATCGGCACCGTGACATCCAGCTCGCGCAGCACCTCCAGCGCGGCGTTGAGCTGCCCCTTGCCCCCGTCGACGATGACCAGGTCCGGCAATGTCCGCCACTCCTCGGTCACGTCCTCACGGGCCGCGCGCTTGAAGCGGCGCCGGATGACCTCCTGCATCATGGCGAAGTCGTTCTGCCCGGCGACGCCCTTGATGCTGAAGCGGCGGTAGTCGCTCTTCTTCGGCTTGCCGTCCTCGAACACGACCATGCTCGCCACCGAGTTAGTGCCCTGCAGGGTCGAGATGTCGAAGCACTCGATACGCCGGGGCATCTTCTCCAGACCCAGCGCGTCGGCCAGTTCCGTCATCGCGGCCGTCATCCGCTGCTCGTCGTTGAGCCAGCGTACCCGATCCTGCTCCAGGTTCTCCTGGGCGCTCTTGGCGACCATCTCCACGAGCTGGCGGCGCTCACCGCGCTTCGGCACGGTCAGCTTCACCGCGCCCCCGCGCCGCTCGCGGAGCCACTCCCGCACCAGCGCCTCGTCCTCCAGCGGGTGCTGCAAGACCAGCTCAGGCGGGACCATCGCCGCATCCTGGTAGAACTGGGTCACGAAGGACGAGAGCAACTGGCTCGGCGAGTCGTCGATCCGCGCCCCGCGCAGCATGAAGTACTCGGATCCCAGCATCTTGCCGTTGCGGATCGTCGCCACCTGCACCGCCGCGTCGCCACCCGGCCCCTGTGCCACGGCCAGCACGTCGAAGTTGCGAGCCGTGCCCGAGACGATCTTCTGCTGCTCCAAGACGTGCTTGATGGCCCGGATGTCGTCACGGATCCGCGCCGCGCGCTCGAAGTCGAGCGCCTCGGCGGCGGCCTCCATCTCGGCCTCCATGCTCGGCAGCAGCTCCTCAGCCCGGCCCTCCAGGAAGAGGACCACCTTGTCGATGACCTGCGCGTACTGCGCCTGATCGACCGCGCCGATGCACGGCCCGACGCAGCGGCCGATGTGGTAGTAGAGACACGGACGTGGCGCGTTGCCGGTGATCTCGATGTCGCACGGCCGGTACGGGAAGAGCCGCTTCAGCAGGTCGAGCGTGCGGTGCACCGACGACGCGCTGGTGTACGGGCCGAAGTAGCGGCTGCCGTCGTTCACCAGCCGCCGGGTGCTGATGACGCGCGGGAAGGGCTCGTTGGTGATGCGGATGTACGGGTACGTCTTGTCGTCCCGCAGCATCACGTTGTACTTCGGCTGATAGCGCTTGATCAGCTCGTTCTCGAGGATCAGCGCCTCGGTCGGGGTGTCGGTCCGGATGACCTCGAAGTCGGCGATGTGCTCAACCAACTCGCGGGTCTTGCCGTCCATCCCCCGCCGGGAGCCGAAGTAGGAGCGCACGCGCGAGCGCAGCGAGGCCGCCTTCCCGACGTAAATGACCTCACCGCGTGCGTTCTTCATGAGATAGACCCCCGGTGCGGGGGCCAGTGCCGCGAGACGCTCCTGGAGCTCCGTCCCTGTCATGCTCTAATTGTACCCCGCGGTGCCAAGCAGTCAGGGAGCATGAGCCGCGTGGACGCTGACACGGTACCTGCTCCCGGGCACCTGACCGGCGCCCAGCGGGGGGCCTCAGACATCCAGGTACGCTATGTGGTGACGAACGCCGGCAGGTTGACGGCGCTCCCGGCACGTACGTTCATTGAGTTTGTACATCGACAAGGTAGAATGATCGTAGCGCGCCGGAGCGCCCGGCCGCGAGAAGGGCACCGCCGACATGGACACGCACGGCATTCGCATCTACCAGGAGCAGCGTGAGGACGCCGAACTCCACCCGGCGGCGACGCGCAGCGCCGGGGCGGCCCGCCCTGTGCCCGAACCGCCCTGCCCGATCCGCACCGCGTTTCAGCGCGACCGCGACCGCGTCATCCACTCCAAGGCGTTCCGCCGCCTGAAGCACAAGACGCAGGTCTTCATCGCGCCCGACGGCGACCACTTCCGCACGCGCCTCACGCACACCCTGGAGGTCACGCAGGTGGCGCGGACGATCGCCCGGGCGCTACGGCTCAACGAGGATCTGGTCGAAGCCATCGGGCTGGCCCACGACCTTGGGCACACGCCGTTCGGCCACGCGGGCGAGCGCGCCCTCGCCGAGGTCTTCCCGGGCTTCCGCCACAACGAGCAGAGCCTGCGAGTGGTCGACCGGATCGAGAAGGACGGCCAGGGCCTGAACCTGACCGAGGCCGTGCGCGACGGCATCCTGCGCCACTCCAAGCCCGAGGGTGACATCACCGGCCACCTCGCCGGGCGCCCAGCTACCCCCGAGGCGCAGGTGGTCAAGATCAGCGACGGCATCGCCTACATCAACCACGACCTCGACGACGCCCTTCGCGCGGGCGTCGTCACCCTGGATGAGGTGCCGGAGATCGCGCTGGACGTCCTCGGCCGCCGCCATGCCGAGCGCATCGACACCCTGGTGCGCGACGTGATCGCCACCTCCGCCTCCTACCTCGACGCAGGCAGCCCGGACGGCCAGGTGATCCACCTCTCCGAGCCGGTGCGCAAGGCGGCCGATGCGCTACGCGATTTCCTCTTCGCCCGCGTGTACGCGCCCATCAACGAGTCCGAAGCGACCAAGAAGGCGCAGCGCATGGTCCAGTGGCTTTACCAGCACTACGTCGCCCACCCGGAGCAGGTGCCGGCCGAGTTCGCCCGCGCGCTGGCCGACGACGGGGTGGAGCGGGTCGCGGCGGATTATGTCGCCAGCATGACCGACCGCTACGCGCTGCGACTGTTCGAAGAGTTGTACGTGCCCCGGTTCTGGGCAGGGTGAGGCAGGCGATGCACGGAGACGCCGTCGATCAGGTGCGCGAGCGGACCGACATCGTCGAGGTGATCGGCCAGCACGTCGCGCTCCGCAAAGCCGGTCGCAACTTCAAGGGGCTCTGCCCCTTCCACCAGGAGAAGACGCCCTCGTTCATCGTCTTCCCCGAGACGCAGACTTTCCATTGCTTCGGCTGCGGCGTCGGCGGCGACGTCTTCAACTTCGTGATGCAGTTCGAGCGCGTGGACTTCCGCGAGGCGCTGCGCACGCTCGCCCAGCGCGCGGGCGTCACGCTGGAAGAGACGGCGCCGCCGCCCCCGGAGGTGGTCGAGCGCCACGCGCGGCTCTATGAGCTGAACGCGCGCGCCGCGTCCTTCTACGCCTGGGTCCTCTGGAACAGCCCACACGGCGCGCCCGGGCGGGAACTGCTGGAGCGGCGCGGGGTCGATCGCGCCACCGCCGAGCGCTTCCAGCTCGGCTTCGCCCCCGACCGCTGGGACGCGCTGCTCACCTGGATGCTGAAGCGAGGCGCGACACAGGAGGAAGTCGTCGCCGCCGGCCTCGCCACCCAGCGCGACGACGGCGGCGCCTACGACCGCTTCCGCAACCGGCTGATGTTCCCCATCCGCGACCGCGAGGGCCGCGTCGTCGGCTTCGGCGGCCGGGCGCTCGGGGATGCCCAGCCGAAGTACCTGAACACGGCGCAGACCGCGATCTTCGACAAGGGCACGATCCTCTATGCCCTCGACCTGGCCCAGGACGCTATCCGGCGGACTCACGAGGTCGTCGTCGTCGAGGGCTACATGGATGCCATCGCCGCGCACCAGTACGGCTTCGAGAACGTCGTCGCCTCGATGGGCACTGCGCTGACCGAGGAGCAGGTCAAGCTGATCCGCCGCGGGGTCGATCGCATCATCCTCGCCCTCGACGCCGACGCCGCCGGGCAGATGGCCACGCTGCGCGGGCTCGACGTCCTGCGCGAGTCCCTCGGGGAGGCCGACCGGCCGGTGCTCGATGCCCGCGGCCTCGTGCGCTTCGAACGCACACTGAAGGCCGACATCCGCATCGCACCCCTGCCGGAGGGCCAGGATCCCGACGACCTGATCCGGCGCGACCCCGACGCCTGGCGCACGGCGGTGGCCGGGGCAAAGCCGCTGCTGGACTTCTACATCGACGCCGTCATCGGCGATACCCCGCCGGCCGATCCGCGCGAGAAGTCGGAGCTGGTCGACCGGATCGGACCGGTGCTGCGCGAGATCGGCGACGAGGTGGTCCGGGCGCACTACGTGGCCGAGGTGTCCCGCCGACTCGGCCTCCCGGAGCACGTGATCCTGCGCGCCCGTCCCGCGCCCTCCCGCCGTATCCGCCGCGAGGACGCCTACCGGCCCCGCCGGCCGATCGCCTCGCCGGAGGAGCACCTGATGGCGCTTGTGGTGACCTACCCGGAGATCGTCGCGCCGCTGATCCCGCAAGTGCCCGAAGAGGACCTGCTCGACACCCGCCACCGCGCGCTGCTGCACCTGCTGACCGGGATCACCCCGGAGCAAGCCGCGGCCATCATCGCCGACCCACCGGAGGAGTTGCGGGAGCACGTCGAGGCCCTGCGTGGGCTGATGGCCGACCGCCCGCCGGTCTACCCGGGGCAGATCCGCATCGAGTTCGATGAGGTGATCCGCCGCCTGCGCCGCGAGCGCTTCGACTTCCGCATGGCCCAGCTCCAGGCCGAGATCCACGAGGCCGAGCGCGCGGGCGATCGCGACGCCCTGCGCCACATCATCGGCCTCATCGAGACGCTGAAATCCCGCTTCCCCGAGTTTTACCCCGACCGCAGCCCGTACTTCCGAGACGTGCGTGATACGGGGTGGTGAGCGAAGGCCCTCACCCCCTAACCCCCTCTCCCAACTTTGGGAGAGGGGGGATGCGGTTCGGGATACCAGCGGTCTGCTCTGTGAAGCGTGGTTCGTTCCTTCTCCCCTCTCCCAAGGTTGGGAGAGGGGCCGGGGGTGAGGGCCGCTCTAACGCCGCCCACTCTTCGGCAGACGAACGAGCTGCACCAGGCCCGCCACGGCCAGGATCGCGCCGATGGCGACGAGGACTTTGGCGACCCCGAAGAGGTCGGCAAGCGCACCGGCGAAGATGATGGGGATGAACGCCACGGCGTTCGACACGGTGAAGAAGGCCCCGTAGACCCGGGCCCGCACGTGCGGTGGCGAGGCGGATTGCAGGAGCGCCTGGCTCGGCGCCAGGATGAAGGCATTCGCCACCCCGAGGAACGCGGCCAGCGCGCCCGCCACCACGATGGTAGCCAGCGCCACTGAGGTCGCGCCCGGCCGGAAGACCCGATCGATCGATGCCAGCAGCCCCAGGAGCACCAGGAGCACGCCGGCGACCGTCACGCCCCAGTCGATCGTCCGCTCCGGTCCCAGCCGGCCGGCGAGGCGGCCGACCGCCAGCACGCCGACGAGTACGCCCAGCCCGGCGGGCGCGATGATGAAGGCAAAGTCCTGCTGCGGCAGCCCCAGCACACCGGTGATGAACTCCGGCCCCAGCACCGCCACCATCAGGTACGAGGCGGTCGCCAGCGACAGGTAGCCGATCGCCTTGAGCAGGACGGGCGTCTGCACGATGACCAAGACCCCCTCCTGCACGTCGTGCACCATCCGCCCGAAGGGGGACTCCCCCGATGACCGCCGCGCCGCGGACGGCGTGTTCGGGATAGTGAAGCTCAGCACCGCACAGATGGCGAAGATGCCGATGATCCCGACCAACACCTGATCCAGCCCGAAGAGCCTGATCAGCAGGGGGCCGAGCGCGGCGAACCCGGCGAGCTGCGAGGCGGTGAAGGTCAGGTTGAAGAGGGCGTTGGCATGCACCGTGTCTTTGGCGGGCACGACCTCCGGGATTGCCGCCCCCAGCGCCGGGCCGAAGAACTGACCGACCGTGCCGGAGACGAAGGTGATGGCGTAGACCGTCGAGAGCGCGAGCAACGCGCGCCAGTCGTCGCCTATCAGGACGAAGCCGACGACCGCCAGCCCGCGCAGCGCGTTCGTGACGATCAGGACGGTGCGCTTCCGCGCGCGCTCCACCACCACGCCGGCGATCGGCGCGAAGATGATGGCGGGCACGCTGAAACTGAGTACGGCGATGCCGACGGCCGTGTTCGCCTGGCTGATCTGGTGCTGCTGCACGATGCCGGCGACCAGGATCAGCACGGCGAAATTCACCATGTTCTGGCCGGTTTGGGAGAGCGCCTGGACGAGCCAGAGCCGGAGGAAGGGCCGATTGCGCAGGACGTCGAGCAGCCGGCCGCGCGGCCGAGTGTGGTCCGCCACCGCCGGCTCGTGCATACCCCGAACTAGCCTTGTTCGGTGTCGCCGGGGTAGTCCGGCCCGCGGCTGACGAAGGTCTTCAGGCGCTTCTCAAGCGTGCGGCGGGGCAGGAGAACCCGGTGACCGCACCCGTGGCAGCGCAGGCCGATATCGGCGCCGAGGCGCACCACGGTCCACTCGCTCGACCCGCACGGGTGCGGTTTGCGTAGGCGAACGACGTCGTTCAGGTAGAGTTCCAGCGGCATCGCCCCTCCATGAATGACCACAATGCGAACGCGATCCACGGTGCCGCTGCCGACGACCGGACGGCGCCCGCAACCCGCCTCGGCGGGGCTCATCGGGTTCCATCCAGGCAGGCCACTTCGGCCTGTCTGGAATTATAGTGCACGCGGTACAGACCGCTGGCCCGCCCGGAGAGATCGCTGGTACACTGGCCGCGGCTTGGTGGGTTGGACCCGCGTCTCACGACCGGATCGACGGAGATGGCACGGTGCGGTTCTTCACCCGTGTGATCCCCGCCCTCCTCCTGATCGCGGCGGCGATCGCCGCCTGGGGGGCTGTCTACTACTGCATCGTCGTGGCCGATGTCGGCGCCGAGCGCGACTTCTGGGCCGGGCGGCGCCTCCTGGCCTACGGCGCCTTCGTCCTGGCCCCGACCCTCACCTTCCTCCCCATCGGGCGCCTGCTCCGTATCCCGCTCTACGAGCTGGAGGCAATCGTCGGCTGGTCCACCCTTGCCTACGTCGTGACCTTCGTCCACCCAGGCGAGCGGCCATCGCGGGCGGTCCTGCTCCTGTTTCTCGTCCCACTGACGATGTCGCTGGCCACCATCTTCACGCTCGTCTCCTACGCCGTCGGTCTGCGCCTGCTCACGCGTCGCAGCCAGCGCTACGACTTCGTCCGCGCCCGGCGCGAGGGGTATCTGGTCGCCATGTTCATCGTCGGCTGCCTGCTCCTCTCGCTGCTGGATGTCTTGACCGCGGTCAATGCCGCCCTGCTCGCGCTCATCCTGATGCTGCTGGAAGTCTTCCTGCTGTCCCGCGGCCCGGCACCGCGACAGCCCGTCCCGGCCCCACTCGACCCCTATACCGACACTCCGTAACCGCCGGTCGGGCGGCATCGCACGCTTGATTTGGACAACACAAGAGCGGCGGGGAGTTCCCCGCCGCTCGCCGGTTTCGTCTGGTCGTTGTCCGCGATCCTACCCGGCCACCGCCACCACGAGCATCTGCCGCAGGACCCAGATCAACAGGATCGCCACAATCGGCGAAAAGTCGATGAAGCCGGCCGTCGGCAACACCCGGCGGATCGGCGCCATGATCGGCTCGGTGATCTGCACCAGAATCTGCGCGACCGGGCTGCGCATCCCGCGATCGAACCAGGACAGCAGCGCTCGCGCGATGATGGCGAACTGCATGACCGTCAGGAAGGTCATCAGGATATTGAAAATGAGTACCACGCTGTGCGCCTCCGCCCGCTGCCGCGGGCATGAATTGCATGGAAGCGGCCCGAACGGCCGCTCACCGCAACGTTAACACGCGGCCGAATCGGTGTCAATGCGCGGAAAACGCCGACCTGCGCGCGCAATCGGCACACCCGCGTTACAATCCCGCTCACGGGTTCGCATTCATCTGGAGGGACGACAGGATGGGCAAGGATGTGCTGATCCTGACGAGCAAGTTCCGCGGTCGCGCCGACGTCGCCGCCGAGTTCCTCGAACAACGCGGCTGCCGCCTGGTTGAGCGCGAGGTGATCTACCCGATCACGGAAGATCACCTCTGCGAGCTGGTCCAGGATATCGACGGGCTCATCACCGGACTGGAGCCGATTACCGCGCGCGTCCTGTCCCACGCCAATCGGCTCAAGGTCATCAGCGCGGCCGGTGTCGGCTTCGACCACATCGACCTCGACGAGGCGACCCGCCGCGGTATCGCGGTCTGCAACTGCCACGGCTGTAACAACCACTCCGTCGCCGAGCTGGCCTTCGGCATGATGATCGGCCTCGCGCGCAGCATCTACACGCTCGACCGCCAGATCCGCAACGGTGGCTGGGGCCCCGTCCCCTTCGGTCCGGAGTTGTGGGACAAGACCCTCGGCATCGTCGGACTCGGCCGGGTCGGCCGAAGCACCGCACTGCTCGGCCGCGCCTTCGGGATGCGCGTGCTCGCCACCGACATCGTCTGGGACATGACCTTCGCCAACGAGCACGGGATCAGCTACGTTCCCCTGGAGCGCCTGCTGCGCGAGTCGGACTTCGTCTCCCTCCACGTTCCCCTGACCCCGCAGACCCGCCATCTGATCGACGAGCGGGCGCTGGCGCTCATGAAGCCGACTGCCTACCTGATCAACACCGCGCGCGGGCCGGTGGTGAAGGAGTCGGCGTTGGTCGACGCGCTCCGCGCCGGGCGCATCGCCGGTGCCGGGCTCGACGTGTTCGAGGTTGAGCCACACCCGAACAACCCATACGTCGAGTTCGACAACGTCATCCTGACGCCGCACATCGGCGGCTCGACGCACGACGCGTCCGAGCGTGCCTTCTATCTCGCCCTGACCAACGTCGCCAACGTGCTCAACGGGGAGCCGGCGCACTGTCAGGTAAACTGAGCGACCGGCCACGGTGCCGGAGCGGCAAGCGGCTCCGCTTAGTGTGCAATCGAGCGGTGACAACAGCACCGAGCGCAACGGATCGATATTGCGGAGGAAGGATCAGGTCTTGAACGAGCAGAGCAAGCGGTTTCTCCTGGATCTCCTGAACACGGCCAGCCCGTCCGGTTTCGAGGAGCCGGCTGCGCGCCGCTGGCGTGCCGAGGCCGAGACCTTCGCCGACGAGGTGCGGGTCGACGTCAACGGCAACAGCTTTGCCCGCCTGCGCGGCGAGGGGCCGGTCGTCGTCATCGAGGGCCACATCGACGAGATCGGCCTGATGATCACCCACATCGACGACGACGGCTATCTCTGGTTCCGGCCGATCGGCGGGTGGGATGACCAGATCCTGACCGGTCAGCGCGTGCGCGTCATGGGCCGGGGCGGCCCGGTGCCCGGCGTCATCGGCCGGCGCCCGGCGCACCTCCTGACCCCGGACGAGCGGGACAAGGCGAGCAAGATCAAGGACCTCTGGATCGACATCGGCGCGCGCAACGGCGCCGAGGCGCGCGAGCGCGTCCAGCCCGGCGACCCGGTCGTCATCGAGCAGCCGCCGCTGGAACTGGCGAACAACCGCCTCGTCGGACGGGGGATCGACAACCGCATGGGCGCCTGGGTGGCGCTGGAGACCCTCCGCGCCCTCGCCAATGATCGGCCGCCGGCCGACATCTACGCCGTCGCCACGACGCAGGAAGAAATCACCTTCCTCGGTGCCCACACCAGCGCCTTCGCGCTCGATCCGACCGTGGCGATCGTCATCGACGTGACCCACGCCACCGATCACCCCGACTCCGACAAGCGCGGCGGCGGGGACGTCAAGATCGGCGGCGGGCCGGTGCTGGGGCGCGGGTCCGCGATCCACCCACTCGTCTACGAGCGCCTCGTCGCCGCGGCGCAGGCTGAGGGGATCTCCTTCGCGGTCGAGGCGCAACCGCGCAACACGTTTACCGACGCCGACGCGTTCGCGCCGACCCGCGCCGGCATCCCGACCGGTGTCGTCTCCGTTCCAAACCGCTACATGCACTCGCCCAATGAGCTGATCAGCCTGGACGACCTGGACGCCACCGTGCGCCTCATCGCCGCCTTCGTCCGCGCGCTCGGCCCGAACCCCGACTTCTCACGGGTTTAGGTCCGTCCACGGACCCTGACCCTCCGCGGCTCACTCGCTCCAGGAGCTCCCTCCCCCTCTCCCCTCGTGGGGAGAGGGG
>NZ_JADGHZ010000123.1 GCF_019683595.1 Sphaerobacter sp.
TTGTACTAATTTCCCAACGACCCCGCCCCGGGGGGGGGGCCCGGGGCGCAAGCCCGGGGCTGACGAGGAAAGCCGGCTGAAGCCGGCTGGGGTGATGCAGGGCCAGTGCCGCCGCATGAGGGACCCCGCCGCCCGGCAGGTGCCCGGGGCTCAAGCCGCCGGGCTGATATTTTGGTAAGCCCACTGAAGGGGCTGTGATGGCTACATCCGGGCGGAGCCGTTCCGGCATCCCGTCGGGCACTGCGTTTCCAGCCCCTTCAGTGGGCTTTGCCTTGTCAGCCCGGCGGCTTGAGCCCCGGGCACGGGCCGCGACGCGGGATCCTCGCGCCACCCACTCCGGGCACATGCCGAGCGGCGGGATTCCCACGCCACCCAACTTGTGTCCCGCCGGTGGTGCGGCATCAACCTCGGCGCGACTCACGCCGCGCGATACCACAGCGGCGGCTCGGGCCGCCGCACGCCGAAGAGCCGGCTTCAGCCGGCTTTCGTTGTCAGCCCGGGGCTTGAGCCCCGGGCACGCGCCACGGTGCGGAGACCCATCATTTGCTTCGGACTCCATAACTTAACTTCCGGGTACGCGCTGAGTGGCGGGATCTTCACGCAACCCGCGTCGGCACAATCACGGCGGGCGACGTCGCACCCCGACACCGGAGCCGACTCAGGATCACCGGCAATGGCCCCGGACATCCCCGGCTCACCGTCTTCAGCCGGCTGATGAACGTGGACGGCGTGGTGTCGGCTGCCTGCGAGCCGTGTCGTGGCTGGCTGCGGGCGGGTTAACCGGAGCGACTCGCTCAAACCCCGTCAGCCGCCGCTTTGCTCGTGGGCGGCGCGCTCGGCGCGGATGAAGAGGAGGGCACGCAGGGCCGCTTCCTCTGGGCTGAAGGAGACGATGTTGGCGAGTGAGATGCCGTCTTCGTCGAAGGCCATGCAGGCGTAGTCGTCCGGGTAGCAGGAGATGACGATGCTGTCGGCGTGCTCGCGTAGGAGGGCGATCAGGCGCGCCAGGCTCGGCACCAGCACCTCGCCTGCTTCCAGCGCCCGCGGCGGGTCGCCCGCCAGTTCCAGCTCGCCGTCGGCGCGGAGGATCCACTCGCCCGGCTCGGGCGTGAGGGTTGAGAGGAGCTGGCGGCCCGGACCCTTGCAGACGCGGATATAGGGCACCGGGACACCCTTGATCCGTGCTTGCCGCCGGGCGCGGCCGGGGGTGATGCCGGCTTCGTCGAACGCGATCGGCCTTGAGTCCATCGTTCTCCTGCTTTCCGACTAGCGCTGCTGTGCCGGGGTACCGCGGTGCATGGCCGCGGTCGTCGGTGGTATTCTGCCCCTTCGGGACGGGCCGCTGCTACCCGGCACCCTGACCCCTTGACAACGGGGCGACGCTGGGTATCCTTCCCGTGGTTGTGAAAGCGATCACACGTCCGAAACGGATGATCGCCTTGACACGACCGACGCGACCCTTCATCCTACCCACGGCAACCGCGTTCCTCCAGGTGGTGGCAGCGAGGAGCGGTTGCGTCCTGTGTGTCTGCCACCGACAACACACCAAGGGCCGAGTGGTCAGCCCCAGGGAGGTCCTGGATGCACGCTGAAGTCACGACAGCTGATCAGTGGGTGCAGATCAACTCGGGGCTCATCTGGTTCTGGGCCTTCGCCGCTTGCATCGTCGTCTTCGCTGCCAACCTGCTCATTGCCCACACGATGATCCCCTCGCTGGTATCGACCCGCCAATTGCCCCAGCGGATGATGCGCGTCCGCCCCGTGTTGTACGCCATCTCCCTCATCTTCCTCGTCGGGGCTATCTTCTCGCTGGCGAATATCGTGGGCGGCCTGTCGGTCCTGTTCGATCTGTACGAGAAGGTGTGGATCTAGGATTCCCCCAACCGGTCGCGTGGCCGGCATGAGGTGCGCGGATCCGGAGCGCGGAGCGGAGCGGAGCAAGAGGGATGCGACGAATTCTGCGGCCTGTGGTGTTCGGGCTGGTCGTGCTGGTGCTACTGGCCATCCCGGTGGTAGCGATCCTGGCCCGGAGCTACTTCTTGAGCCCGACGGCCCAGCCAGCGAAAGCTCAGCCGATCGCCTTTACCCACCCGTTCCACGTGAACACCCTCGGCCTCGACTGCACGTTCTGCCACCGCACCGCCAGCACGCAAGCGTCGGCCGGGGTTCCGGCGCTGGAGCAGTGTATGTTCTGCCACCGGGTCGTCCCGACCACCAACAAGCCCAACCTAGAGCGCCTCGTCCAAGCCTTTGAATCCAACACGCCGATCCAGTGGAACCGGGTGCATCAGATGCCCGACCACGTCAAGTTCGTCCACTCCATGCACATCAACGCGGGATTTGACTGCGCGACTTGCCACGGGCAGGTGCAGCAAATGGCGACGGTCGAGCAATTCCGCGACCTGCGGATGGGCGACTGCATCGACTGCCACCGGCAGAACAACGCCCGGACTGACTGCGCGGTGTGTCACTACTGATGCGGAAGGGTGCGATGCGAAGGCGAGATTTCCTTAAGTTAGTCGCGACCTCGACGACCGGCGCGGTCCTGTTCACCGGGTGCGGTATCGGCGATGGGGACCCGGAGCGTGAATTCAAAATCGAGAGCCCGGTTCTCAACCCGGTGGACCTCGTCTACGGGCGCGACAACTGGTACGCCACGGCTGCGGGCGAGTGCGGGCTGATCGTCAGAGTCTTCGAGGGTCGCGCCAAGAAGGTGGAAGGAAATCCCGACTTCCCGACCAACCTCGGCGCGTCCGATGCCCGCGCGCAGGCTCTGGTGCAGGAGGTGTACCACCCGGACCGCATCGCCCAGCCGCTGCGGCTCACCGGGGCGCGTGGCTCCGGTGAGTACCAGAACGCGAGCTGGGATGACGCGCTCACCGAGCTGGGCAACGATGTCAACGGCGCTCGCGGAGCGACTCTGGTGATCACGCCGCCGCTGTCCGGCCCGATGGGGCAGGTCGTCAACGAGTTTGTTCGCGCGGCGGATGCCCAGCATGTCGCCTACGAGCCGGAGGATCGCGTCGTCTTGCGCGAGGCGGTGCGGCGCGTCTTCGGCACCGACACCCTGCCGACGCTCGACCTGGCGAACACCAACTTCCTGGTCAGCTTCAGCGCGGACTTCCTGCACACGTGGATCTCTCCCGTGCAGTTCTCGCGCCAGTACGGCGAGTTCCGCCAGGGGCGCGAGGATGTCCGCGGGACCTACTGGCATGTCAGCTCGCGCATGGACGGCTCTGCCGCCAACGCGGACCGCTGGTTGCCGATCACCCCGGGTACGGAAGGGCTCGTCGCGCTGGCGATGGCTCAGGTCATGGTCTCGGAGGGGCTGGTGGACCGGGCCGTGGCCGAGCGGGTGTACAGCGGGATCTCACTCGACCAGTACGCGCCGGACGCGGTCGCCGAGACCGCCGGGATCAGCGCCGAGCAGATCACCGAGTTGGCCCGGCGCTTCGCCGAGGGGAAGCCGAGCGTCGCCATCGCCGGGAGCCTGGCAGCGGCCCACACCAACGGGTTGTTCAACCTCACCGCCGTGTTCGCGCTCAACTATCTGGTGGGGAGCGTCGGACAGGCGGGCGGGATCATCCTCAACCCGGCCCCGCCGTTCGGGTCGGATGTGCCCGGGCCGTCGTCCGGCCTGTCCTATACCGAGTGGACCGGCGTGGTCAACGACCTCAACAGCGGCCGCTACCAGCTCGTGATCGTCAACGGCGTGGATCCGGTCTATGGGCTGCCCGAGGCGCTCGGGCTTCGGGAAGCGCTGGCCAACGCCGGCAAGGTCGTGGCGCTGTCCAGCTTCCTGGACGACACCACGCTGCAGGCCGACCTGATCCTGCCGGTGCATACCACGCTGGAGTCGTGGGGCCTGATCGCACCGGACCCAGGGCCGGGGTACCAGGCGGTCGCGCTGCAGCAGCCGGTGGTCAACCCGTTCGTGGACAGCCGGGCCGCGGGGGACATCTTCATCGAGGCGGCGACGGCGGCCGGCGCCTCGATGCCATGGCCGACGTACGAGGATGCGGTCCGCGCCGCGGTCGATTCGCTGCGGCGGCTGAACCGGGGGAACATCGAGGCGGCGGATGCCAAGCAGTACTTCATGATGGCCCAGGCGCAGGGCGGCTGGTGGGATACCACGGAGACGGCCGACTCGGCGCCGAACGCGCCGGAGACGGCGACGGCTGCGGCGCAACCCGAGTACGCTGGCGACCCGGGCCAGTTCCCGCTCTACCTGCTGCCGTTCCCGTCCAACTCGCTCGGGTACGGCGAGACGGCGAACCTGCCCTGGTTGCAGGCGCTGCCCGACCCGATGACGTCGGCCGTGTGGTCGACGTGGGTCGAGTTGAACCCGACGACCGCGGACCGGCTCGGCGTCGGCACGGGCGACGTGGTACGGCTGGTCACGCCGCGTGGGAGTGCGGAGGTGCCGGTGTACGTCAACCCGGCGGCGCACCCCGATGTGGCGGCGGTGCCCATGGGCCAGGGGCACACCGATTTCGGACGC
The DNA here is from genome assembly GCF_019683595.1 of Sphaerobacter sp. Lineage (GTDB taxonomy): Bacteria > Chloroflexota > Chloroflexia > Thermomicrobiales > Thermomicrobiaceae > Sphaerobacter. Next base: position 4,502 of record NZ_JADGHZ010000123.1, read on the forward strand.
TATGCGAAGGGGCGGGGAACGAACCCGCTGGACCTCGTAGAGCCGGCGACGGAGTCGGAGACCGGGGCGCTGGCGTGGGCCGGGACCCGCGTCCGCGTCGAGGCCACGGGGCGCAAGGTGCGGCTTCCGCGGTTCGAGGGCCAGGTGCCCGCGTTCCAGCTGGAGGGTGCGCCGATCATCGAAGTCATCCCGTCGGAGCACTAGGCCGCACGCGCGACAGGAAGCCCGAGAGGAGTTTCGATGTCACCACGGTGGGGGATGGTAATCGACCTGGATCGGTGCACGGGCTGCCAGGCGTGCGTCGTGGCCTGCCAGGCGGAGAACAACATCCCGATCAATACCGAGGCGGTCTACCTGCAGAACCGCGCGATCGAGTGGATCCGGGTCGAGCGTTACTGGGATGGGGAGTACCCGAACATCAAGGCGCGCTACATCCCGGTGCCCTGCATGCACTGCTCGAATGCACCGTGCGAGCCGGTCTGCCCGGTGTACGCCACCTACCACACGCCCGAAGGCATCAACATGCAGGTGTACAACCGGTGCATCGGCACCCGGTACTGCGCGGTCAACTGCCACTGGCACGTGCGCTTCTTCAACTTCTGGCAGCCAAAGTGGCCCGAGTCGCTCCAGAACCAGCTCAACCCGAACGTCACGGTCCGCAGCCGCGGCGTGATGGAGAAGTGCACCTTCTGCATCCAGCGCATCAATCATGCGGAGCAAAACGCACGGCTGGATGGCAACCGGCCGCTGCGCGACGGTGAGGTCAACACTGCTTGCGCTCAGGCGTGCCCGACCCGTGCCATCGTCTTCGGCGACCTGGACGATCCGGAAAGCCAGGTGGCGCAGATCGCGAATACGACCACCCGCGGCTACAAGGTTCTGGCGGAGCTGGGGACCGACCCGGCGGTCCTCTATCTGAAGAAGATCGACCCCGAAGCGCCGGCGCACGGTGGCGCGGAATCCGCGTAGTCAGAGAGGGACTGGACGGAAAGCCATGGCGTCACACGATATCACGGCGCACAACGGGCATCGTTCGCTTCCCCGCGTGTGGGATCTGCCTCCCCAGCAGATCGTCAGCGACGGGCTGCAGCGGATCCGCGCGGCCGGGTCGACCTACCGGCTCTTGGTCATCATCACGGCCATCCTGGGGGTGGTCGGCGTGGTGGCGCTTATCGCCGGGCCGGTCCTCTCGGGCTGGGGGGAGCGGCAGCCCTGGACCTACGTCGCCGTAACCTTCGGCTTTTTGATGTCGACCGTCGGTTCGGCTCCGTGTGTCTCGGTCGCCACCCGGCTCGTGCGCGGCCACTGGCGCCGGCCGGTGAACCGGCTGGCCGAGTTGTGGGCCGCCGCGATGATCGTGCCGCTCATCCTCTTCTTCCTGCTGGTCGCGCTGCTGCCCAACACCGAGGGGCGGCCGTCCCTCTGGTTCGGCTGGTGGGGCGCGCCCTGGCTGTGGGATAGCCTCATGATGATCGCCCTGGTCATCTGCGGCTATGCCTTCCTCTACACGGCAGCGCGGCCCGACATGGCCATCGTGCGCGACCAGGTGGACGGCAACCTCAACGGGCGCTTCACGCGGCTGGCGCGCGGCTTCCGCGGCTCCATCCGGGAGTGGCGGACCGTCGACCGGGCGGTGGCCTACTTCGGCGCGTTCTACGTCCTGCTGTACGTCGGGACGATGACCCTCATTTCCTCAGACTTCATCCTCGCGCTGATCCCGGGCAACAACAGCGCGATCTTCCCGGCGACCTACACGGTGCAGGGGTTGGAGTCGGGCATCGCCCTGACGCTGGTGACCGCGGGTGTCATGCGAGCGTGGGGCGGCGCGCGCGACTACCTGCACAAGGAGCAGTTCTTCGCCCTCGGTAAGCTGCAACTGGCGCTCGGGCTGCTCTGGTTCTACTTCCACTGGACCGAGTTCATCATCTGGTGGTACGGCCGGACGCCGCGTGAGACGGCGCTGCTCCGACTGCTCTACTTCGATACCTACTTCGTGCCGCTTGTCGTCGCCTTTACGCTGATGTTCCTGGCGCCGCTGACGATCCTGCTCTGGAACCGGATCCGGGCCGGGGTCGTCGGGCCGATCGTGGTGGGCGCGCTGGTGCTGGTGGGGCAGGTCTTCGAGCAGATCCGCCTCTACTCGTCCAGCTTCTCGCCGAACAACATCTACGAGGGCGAGTTGACCGTGATCCCGCCGGCCTACGTGCCGGGGGTGCTGGATATTCTGATCCTCGTCGGCCTGATCGGTGGAGCTGTCTGCCTCGGGCTGCTGGCGCTCAGATTCGTCCCCTACCCGTCGATCTGGGAAGTCACTGGCGGCCTCTGGCTCCGTGCCCGGAAGCCGTTCTACAAGACCGAGGTCGTCGTGATCGGGAAGCCGGACTAAGGCCGGAAAGGGACGTGTGGAGGGACCATGCAGGAGCGACATAGCTTCAGCGACGAACGAATTATCCGTGACCTACTCCGGCCGGTCACGCAGACCTCGATGATGAACTGGGTCGGGTTCATCGTCCTGGGGACCATCCTCACCGCCTTCCTGTTCGCGGTCGGCTGGATGTTCTACTGGGGAGTCGGCGTTACCGGGCTGAACCGAGCCGCCTTCTGGGGCTTCATGATCGTCAACTTCGTGTTCTGGATCGGTATCAGCCACGCCGGGGTGATGATCTCCGCCATCCTCCGCCTGACCCAGGCGGAGTGGCGGCGGCCGGTGACGCGGGCCGCCGAGGTCATGACGATGTTCAGCCTCATGACGGCCCTGCTCTTCCCGGTGATCCACACCGGGCGTCCGTGGCGCACGCTCTACTGGGCGTTCCCCTACGACTTCTGGCGGGGGATCTGGCCGGACGTGCGCTCGGCGCTGGTCATGGACCCGAGCGCGATCATGACGTACCTGACCGGTACGATCCTGTTCGTCTACATCACCACGATCCCCGACTTCGCCCTGCTGCGCGATCACTCCACCGGGTGGCGGCACGGGCTCTACCGGGTGCTTGCCCTCGGCTTCAAGGGCGAAGAGCGGCAGTGGAAGATGCAGATCATCACGGGCTTCCTGCTCGCGGCGATCATGCTCTCCATCTTCGTCTCGGTCCATAGCATCGTGTCCTGGGACTTCGCCTTCTCCCTCGACCCGGTGTGGCACTCGACGGTGTGGGCACCCTACTTCGTTATCGGGGCGGTCCACTCGGGTGTGTCGGCAGTGGTGACGCTGATGGCGCTCATGCGCTGGATGTTCAAGTTCGACAACTACATCCGGCATGAGCACTTCGACGCCATCGGCCGGCTGCTGGTCGTGGTGGGTACCACCTGGATGTGGTTCTTCCTGCTCGACATCTTCTTCGACCTGTGGCGGCAGGATCCCGCCGACGACGCGATCATGCACATGCGCTTCTTCGAGTGGCCGTACCCGCTGCTGCTGGCGTTCGTCTGGATCTTCGGCTACTTCATTCCGGTGCCGATCTGGGCCTTCCGGCGGTTCCGCCGCAACATCAAGCTGATGTTCTGGACCTCGATCATGGTCAACATCGGCATGTGGGCAGAGCGGTACTGGCTGGTCGTGCCCGGGTTGCAGGCGAAGTACCAGTGGACCTTCTCCTGGCTCCCCTACCGTCCGGGGCCAGTGGAGATCACGCTCGTCGTCGGGTCCTTCGCCCTGGTCGGATTCCTGCTGTTGCTGTTCGCCAAGCTGGTGCCTCCGGTGCCGGTTTGGGACGAGCTTGAAGGTCAGCACTTGGCGGCGGAGATCCAGGTCGGGAAGCGGACCGTCCCGGCGATCGTTCGCGAGTTCTAGGCGAGGAGCGGAGAGAAGATCATGGCTGTCAGGGGAGTGCTCGGCGTCTTCAAGGACCTCGACACGGCGATCGCCGGGGTCGACGCCCTCAACGAGCTGGGCTACAAGCGGGATGACTTCGAGGTGCTGACCAACGCACCGTACCCGGAGGGCACCTTCGGCGAAGAGTCGGGAATGCACCGGCTGGGCCTGTTCCCGCTGGTCGGTGCCGCCTGCGGCTTCGCCGTCGGCCTCCTGATCACCGGGGCGACGCAGATGGCCTACCCGCTGGTCACCGGCGGTAAGCCGCTGTTCTCGATCCCCCCGATGATCATCATCATGTACGAGGGGACGCTGCTGGCCGCTGTGATCTTCACGGTGATCGGCATGCTCTTTGAATCCCGCCTGCCGCGGCTGGGCAGCAACCTGTGGGATCCGCGGATCTCGCGGGGGTACATCGGGATCCTGGTCCACGCGTCGGAGGAGAAGGCGGACGAGGCGGCTGCCACGCTCCGCCGCGCCGGCGCCGAGGACGTCATCCTTGAGGAGCGCCGCGTGCCGGCTCCGGCTCGGGCGCCGCAGCAGAAGGGAGCGCGCGCGTGATCTCCCGCGGCATCCATTCTGCCCTACGGGGGTGCGCCCGGCACCGGTTGGGGCGCCGGGCGGGGATCGTCGCGCTGCTGATGGTGATGGCGCTGCTCGTAGCGGCCTGCGACTCGACCAACACCTATCCGATCGACTTCTTCAGCGAGATGCACTACACCGCGGTGTGGCACGCGCAGGAGCCGCCGCGCCTCGACTCGCCGTCCAGCGCGGTCGCCTACAAGGGCGGGAACGATAATGTGGGCGGCGCACTCGGCACCGATGGGCAGATGGCCCGGGCTGCCAGCGCCGGGTCCAGCCTGTACAACGCCCTGCCGAACTACTCGGCGGAGGAAGCGGCCAACCTGCAGAACCCGCTCGAGCGCAACGAGCAGACCAGCCAGATGGGCGCTCAGCTCTTCGCGGTCAACTGCGCCGTCTGCCACGGCGCCGAGGGGGCCGGCGACGGGATTGCGGCCGCGCTGATCTTCCAGGCAAACAATCAGCCGGTGCCGGCCAACCTGCAGCAGCGGGAGTTGCTGTCGCCGGTCGACAACCAGCCGAAGGAACTGACCGACGGCGAACTTTATTACGTGATCGCCAACGGCTACGGCGGGTTGATGCCGCCGTTCGGCCACCTGCTGACCCAGGAGCAGATCTGGGCGCTGGTCAACCACATCCGGGAACTGCAGGGGCAGTAGCCCGCCCGGAACGCACCTCGCCGATCCGCGACGGAGGGCCCCCGGCCCTCCGTCGCCTGTCTTCGGTCCGGCCGCGCCCGGCGGTGATCCGAATCACCACCCGCTACGGTGGGAATGCGAGGAGGGTGTCATGGTCGAGCACTACGACGCGATCGTCATCGGGACCGGGCACAACGGGCTGATCGCCGCCGGATACCTCGCCCGGGCCGGGAAACGAGTGCTGGCCCTGGAGCGGCGCCACATCATCGGCGGCGCCACCGTGACCGAAGAGCACTTCCCCGGCTACCACCTCTCCACCTGCTCCTACGTTTGCTCTCTGCTCCTCCCCGAGGTCATCCGCGACCTGGAGATGGTTCGGTACGGGTACGACGTCCGCCCGTTCGACCCGCAGTACTTCGTCCCCTTCCCCGACGGCCGCGTCTTCATGACCTTCCGCAACGAGCGCAAGACGCACGAGACGATTTCCCGCTTCTCCCGGCGCGACGCCGAGCGCTGGAGCGACTACTGGGCGATGTGGGACCGCATCATCGCCCGCATGCGGCCGCTCCTGCTCGGGCCGGCGCCGACGATGGCCGATCTGGAGCGCGCGTTCGACGGTCCCCAGGGCGTGGAGGATCTGCGCACGCTGCTGATGAAGAGCATCGCGGAGGTGCTCGACGAGTGGTTCGAGAGTGAAGAGGTCAAGGCGCCGATCGCGACCGGCGGCGTGATCGGGACCAGCCTCGGCCCCCGCTCGCCGGGCACGGCGTACATCAAGTTCCACCACCTGCTCGGCCAGCTCGGTGGCCAGCCCGGCGTCTGGGGCTTCGTCCGCGGCGGGATGGGCAGCATCGCCACGGCCCTGGCCGGCTTCTGCCGCGACCACGGGGTAACGATCCTGACCGACGCCGAGGTCGTGGAGGTGGAGGTGCAGGACGGCGCCGCTCGCGGCGTGCGCCTGGCCGACGGCCGTCGCTACACCGCCAACGTGATCCTATCGAACGCCGACCCGCAGCGGACCTTCCTGCGCATGGTCGACCGGCGCCACCTTCCCGGGTGGTTCGTCGACGCGATCGCGGCGATGAAGGTCGAGGGCTCGGTCGTCAAGGTGCTGCTGGGGCTGGGGGAGCTACCCAACTTCACGGCCATGCCCGGCACCGAGATCGGGCCGCAGCACACCGGCGCCATCGTGATCAACCCCTCGATCGACTACCTGGAACGCGCGGCGGACGACGCCAAGTACGGGCGCCCGTCGGCTCGCCCCTTCATGGATGCCTACATCCAAAGCGCGACCGAGGACGGCCTCGCCCCGCCCGGCAAGCACATCATGTCCCTCTTTGTGCAGTACGCTCCCTACAAGCTGGCCGAGGGGGACTGGAACAGCCGCCGCGACGAAATCGGGAAGAACATCATCGACACACTGGCGGAGTACGCCCCGAACATCTGGAACGCGATCGAGCACATGGTCGTGCTGGGGCCGCCCGACATTGAGGAG
>NZ_JADGHZ010000124.1 GCF_019683595.1 Sphaerobacter sp.
TGTTTTAACCCCCCCCGGCGCGGGGGGGGCGGGGGGCGCGGGGCGGCGGCTCCGTCCGAGCCGAAGGATCTCGCGTCGGAGCGGCCACGCAGCGGGGAGATCCTTCGCTGCGCCGGGGCGGCTGGCCGCCGCCCCCGGCTCCGCTCAGGATGACACGCGGGGGGCGCGGACCGCTGTCGCGTTTACCGGACTAATTCGTCAAACTCCATCACCCCCGGCGGGCGCCGACCCGCCGACCTGTGAATCGCACCCACGCGCCGGGGTCCGCCCCTACGACTCCGGGGCGGGGACGACGATCTTGATGATCTCGCCGCGGCCTGCGTCGGCGATGAAGAGCGAGCCGTCCAGACCGACGGCGAGCGCGACGGGTTGGGAGAGGCCGGTGGCGAATTCCACGAGGTCGGGCGGCGAGCCGGCATCGCCGGGCACGGTGCGGACCACGCTGCCGCCCTCGCCGCTACCGATGGCGGCGAAGAGGGTGTCCGGGTCGGTCTGAGGCCACAACGCGCTGTCGAAGCGCAGCACGGCGTTGACGGTGACATCGCCCGGGAACTTGACTACTCGCCGGCTGAGCACCGCGGCCAGGGAATCCTGGCTGGCACTGCGCGTCCCGTTGGTCGGCATGCGGTAGAGCCCTTGCTCCCCGTCGGCCGGGCGGTCCACCACCAGGAGTTGCTCGCGGGCGATGATGAGCGGTCCGGGGTTGCTCACGCCGGCGCTGGAGATGAGCACCTCCCCGTTGGGATCGAGCCGGGCCACCACACGATGGTCGCCGCCGGGCACCATGGTTCCGGCGACGAATACGCGCCCCTGTGCGTCGATGACCGGCGCGCCGCGTGCGCCCGGCGCCGGGTCGATATTCCGGGTCGCGTAGCTCGTGCGGTCGGCAACGCCGTTCAGGTCGTTGTCGTCGATGCGGACGACCCCGCCGTCGACGGGGACGTAGATGGTAGTCCCGCTGATGGCGATGCCGCGCGGGTTCAGGAGGTCCTCGGCGATCACCGTGACACGTTCGGCGCTGCCGTCCTCCCGCTCGCTGTCGACGCGCAGGACCCGGCCCTCGGCCGTGACCACCCAGAGATTGCCGGCGGGGCCGAGCGCCAGCCCGACCGGGGTGCCAAGCTCGCTCGCGTAGACGCCGGCCACGAACCCATCGGGGACGCGGATGTCGGGCGCGGTCCGGCCCGGACGCGGGTCGGGCCAGCGCCGGGGCGGGTCGGTTTCGTAGCGCCAGCGGTAATAGTGCCGTCCGGTGTTGGCGATGGTGAAGCGCTGCGCGGCCGGGAGCGCCGGGGTGTAGACCAGGATTCGGCGCTCGAAGACCTGGATCAGCGAGGGCAGCGGTGTGCCGTCGCGCCGGTAGATCGTCCAGAACGGCTCGCTGATCGGCAGGCCCATCGCCTCGACCCAGCCCATGGTGCCGAAGGGATGCCGGGCGAAGAAGGAGACGGTGATGTCCGGCAGGTTGTGCCCCGTCTGGTCGACGTACTCAGCTCCCCGCAGCGGGACAACGGCCGATCCCGGCACGGGCTGGCCGGTGCTGTCGATCCACTCCGCGGGAAGGTCCGTTCCCAAGCGCGATGGGGCGCGCTCCTGGACGACGTGGCTCAGCGCGGCGTAGGTCGGCACGCGCTCGTCGGGGGAGCCGCTGTCGATCGGGGTGCTTGGCGGTGTTCGCGACGCCGTCAGACTGTCGCCCAGATGGATCCGGCCGGTCGTCAACTCCAGCGCCAGCAACCCCTGGAATACCCGCGGCTCGCCGCGCCCGGACTCCGGCAGGCCCAGCTCCATCCGGCCCCGGTCGAAGTACTGCACGATGCGCCGGCCGCCCGGGGCATCGGCGTAGGACTCGACCCGCCAGGCCAGCGGCTCACTTCCCCAGAGATCGAAGCCGGCGATCGACGCGGATCGGGCTGACCAGATTTCTTCGAAGGCGGGGTTGGCGAACGTGGGGCTGTCGGCCTGCCGCACCGGTAGGAGGCTGACACCGATCAGGGTGACGATCAGGACTGCGATGACCTGTTTGAACACCTCGTGCGGGACTCCTCGGGGCCTCCTGGGCATGTGGAATCGGCTGGGCGGCCGGATGCGCGGCCCGCACTAGTAGAACGCCCGGAAGGACGCACCGGTTACACACCGCCTGGCCGCGCGTCTGCTATCATCACCCTACCACTCCATGCTACTCCAGTGCGAACGTGAGGGGGAGACGATGCCGCTGACAGACATCGACGCGGTCGTGTTCGACGTCTACGGCACCCTGCTCGACGTCGACAGCATCGAGGCGCGGCGCCGCGAGGTGGCGCCGGAAGCGGCGGGACTGGTCGGCCTCTGGCGTTCCAAGCAGTTGGAGTATTCCTTCGTCCGCACCCTGGTCGACGACTATGTGGACTTCTGGGCCATCACCGAAGCGGCGCTGGACTATGCGCTGGCGACGCTCGGTGTGGCGTTGGATCCCGCCCGCCGCACGCGGCTGCTGGACGCCTGGCTCGCATTGGCACCGTTTCCGGAAGTGCCGGCAGCCCTGGCGGCACTGGCGGGTCGACCGCTGGCGGTCCTGTCCAACGGCAGCCCGGTCATGCTCGACGCTGCGCTGACGCACGCCGGGCTCAAGCCGTTGTTCGCGGCGGTGCTCAGCGCCGATACGGTGCGGCGCTTCAAGCCACACCCGGCGGTCTACGCCCTGGCTCCGGCCTGGCTGCGGATGCCGGCTGCGCGCGTGCTCTTCTGCTCGGCCAACGGCTTCGACGTCGCCGGCGCATGGCGATTCGGCCTGCGCGTTTGTCGCGTCAGCCGTGACGGCAGGCCGATTGACGCGCTGGGGGTCGAGCCGGATGCCACGATCCGCTCGCTGGCGGAGCTACCCGCGCTCCTGGAGCAGGGGACGTCAGCGTGACGGCGGGCCTGTCCACTTGGACAGCAGCGGACTGTGCCGTGGTCCGATGGAATTAGCGTCGTAGCTCGTTGATACTGACATGGTAACGAGCTGGTGCTACGTATCGGGGAGTTGCCGGCTCAGACTGAACGACCGGTGAAGGCTATGACTACCCGCAAGAGCATCTTCTTTTCACACGCCCAGGCCGCGGCGTCTGCGATCCTGTCCCATCGCGAAGGGATTCGCGCGACCTGGGAATCGCTCCTCGAAGCGTCCACCCAAGATACTGATGCGTGGCGCGCCATTCGCAGCCAGCTCGACGCCTGTATCGTGAGCTTTGCCGGCTACCTCATGGGTGAGGAGCCGGCTTGCTCATCTATGGCTGCACGCTGGCAGGCCATGGGTCCCAGCCAGGCGCGGAGCGCCGACGCGGGGGTCGCCTTGAGCCTCTTCACCGAGACGCTGCGCCGCAGCCTCGCAGAAATCCCCGGTCTCCCATTTGATTCGGCAGAGATCGTGCCCGCCGCGGCGTCGTTCACACGCAACGTCCTCGGGCGCGTTTTCCCCCAAGAATCGCAGGAAAAAAGTGACGCGGATTGGGCCGGAGTGGTGGATGTGATGACGGCCGTCCGCGAGCGGCGGATCGCCCGCCTGACCGCTCTGGGCAACATCGCGCGGGCCGTCAGCACGACGCAGAATCCCCAGGACCTCCTGGAACAGGTCCACGCCGCCTGCTCCCGCATCGTCAACGGTGACGACTTCTGCATCGCCCTGTATGACCCTGAGAAAGGGTGCATTACCCCCAAGCTACTCTACATTCGGGGCCGGCGCTGCCACGACCAGGAGGGACAGCCGACCCGGAACGCGCTCGCCCGCGTGGTGGCCGAGCAGCAGCGACCGCTGGCAGTGTCCGACTACGTCGCCGCCTGTGCCGACTACGGCGTAACCCCTCATCCGGAATATGTCACCGGCACACCGATCGCGTGGATGGCAGCGCCGATGGTCCAGGGTGATCAGACCATCGGCGTCATTTCGGTCTTCTCCTCGTTGTTGCCGTTCGACTGGGAAGATGTCGAGATCCTGGCCAGTATCGCGCGGCACACGGCGGTGGCGCTGGAGAACAGCCGCTTGCTGCTCGAACAGCGGCGCCGCGCGGAGCAACTCAAGGCCGTCAACCAACTGGCACGCCGCCTGGCCGCCGTGCGGGATCCGGACACCCTCATCGCCACCGCCGTCGACTTGATCCACGACCTCATGGGCTACTCGTTGGTATCGCTCTTCCTGGTCAACGACGATACCGGGGAGCTGGTGCTCCGTGCCCACTCTGACCAGACCCGCGCGAAGGAACTCCTCGATTTCCGCCTGCGGATCGGCGGGCCAGGCATCGTTGCCGAGGTCGCGGCGACCGGACAGGCCGTGGTCGTCCACGATGTGTCACAGGATCCGCGCTATGTCAGCACAGCCGCGACAGCCAGCACCCGGTCGGAAACGGCGGTGCCCATCCTCCGCGAGGGGGAGGTACTCGGGGTGCTCGACGTGCAGAGCACCCGCGTCGACGCCTTCGATGACCACGATCTGACGACGCTCCGCACCATCGCCGACCAACTGGCGGTCGCCCTGGAGAATGCCCGCCTGTTCCGTGAAGAGCACGAGCGCAGCCGCGCGCTGGCCCTGATGCTGGCCACGACCCGCGCGGCTGGATCGTCACTGGTCCTCGACGAGGTACTGGAGCGGCTGGCCGAAGGGATCGCCGAAGCGGCCGGCGTGCCGAACTGCGCCATCTACCTCCTGGACGAGGACGAGCAGTCGCTTGTCCCCGCGGCGACCGTGGTCGGGCCGCGGAGCCCGTTCGACCGGAGACGCGTCGGCACCACGGTCATCCGCGTGGCGGACAGCCCGACCGTTCGCACGGTCCTGGGACAGCGCGAGCCGTTCTCATGCTGCCAGGTTCCCCAGATGGTGGGCGACGACCCGGCGCTGCACGCGGCCCTGGGCGGGGCCTGCGCGCTGGCCGTGCCGCTGGCCGCCAAGGGCCGCATCCTGGGCGTGGCGTTCGTCTTCTCGGAGACCCCCTGCGACGGCTTCACGCCCGATCGCATCCAGTTGATCCGGGGTGTGGCCGACTCGGCCGGGCTCGCAGTCGAGAACGCGCGGCTCTACGCGCAGTCGCACGGGCTCGCGATCGCCGAGGAGCGCGGGCGGCTCGCGCAGGAGATCCACGACACGCTCGCCCAGGGGTTGACGGCCATCTCGCTCCACCTTGACCTCGCTGATGCCTATCTCCCGCACAAGCCGGAACAAGCCGCCGATAAGGTCCGCCGGGCGCTGGAGCTGACACGCCAGAATCTGGAGGAGGCGCGCCGCTCGGTGCTCGACCTGCGTGCCGCACGGCTGCACCAGATGTCGCTCCCCGACGCACTCCGGCGACTCGTCCTGACGTTCGCGGGCGAGACCGGTGTCGAGGCGGACTTCGTGGTCGAGGGCCTGGTCGGGCGCCTGTCGGCGCGGGTCGAGATGGGGCTATACCGCATCGCCGAGGAAGCGCTGAGCAACGTGCGTCGCCACGCGACCGCCAACCACGTGCGCGTGGCGCTGACGGCGAGCGGGGGGCAAGTCTCACTTACGATTGAGGATGACGGGGTCGGCTTTGCGCAGGAGACAATCGAGCGCGATAATGGGGGCGGATTCGGGTTGATGTCAATCCGAGAGCGCGCTCGTCTGCTGCGCGGAACGCTCGATTTGTCGAGCGCCCCAGGGGAAGGGACGCGCCTGGTCGTGACGATCCCCGCGGAGGGTCGGGCGCGCGAGACATCCTAGACTAGAGCGAGGAAACGGATCATGATCAGGATTCTCGTCGTCGACGACCACCCAGTCGTCCGCGAGGGGCTGGTGGCTATCCTGGAGGCACAAGAAGACCTCACTGTCGTCGGCGAGGCCGGTGATGGTGATCAGGCGGTGCAACAGTACCGCGACCTGCAGCCCGACGTGGTGCTGATGGACCTGGCGATGCCGGGGACCGACGGCGTGCAGGCCATTCAAGAGATCAAGCGGATCGATCCCAATGCACGGGTCGTCGTCCTGACCGCCTACGACACCGACGAGCGCATCCTCCAGGCGGTCCAGGCCGGGGCCTCCGGCTACCTCCTCAAAGGCGCGCCGCGCGAGGACATCTTCCGGGCCGTGCGGGTGGTCTACCGGGGCGGCTCACTGCTGGAGCCGGTGGTTGCCGGGAAGCTGCTCAATCGGGTAGGTGACCTGCTCCGCGGGGAGCCGGTCGAGGAAGAGTTGACGGCACGGGAGCTGGACGTCCTCACCCTCATGGCGCGCGGGCTGCGCAACAAAGAGATCGCCTACGAGCTGTCGATCACCGAACGCACTGTGAAGTTCCATGCCAACGCAATCTATCGTAAGCTGGATGTAAGCGGCCGCACGGAAGCGGTCAGCAAGGCGATTCAGCGCGGTCTGGTCCGCCCATAGCAGGCCGGTGGGTGCCGCGTCCGTGGTGCCACGTACCCCTCACATCGTTGCGCGAATCCACAAACTTGGGCACCGGCGAGGCCGGACCCTGCGGCGCGAACCGTGCGCCCAATGCATCAGCCGTTGCGCCGCCTGCTGCGTTTTGCCGTGAGAAGGGGCGGGCGACGTGATGGAAATCGGCTATGATTGGGGACGGCCCGTGCCAATCGGCGAGAGCCGTGGCGCGGGTCGGCGTGCTGTGTCAGCACCGCTTTTCCCAAGAGATTGCGCATCGCGCGAGGGCGTTGAGGGGTGGAATTCGCCCGAACGAGGAGAGGGGAGCCAAACATGAGCGACGGCCAGGGACCACGCCGAGTGCGCCAGCTTCAGCCCGACGATCTCGACCGGCAGATCATCCGTCTGCTCCGTGCCGACGGTCGCCGAAGCAACCGCGAGATCGCGCGGCGGCTGGGAGTCCCCGAGGCGACGGTTCGGTACCGCGTCCGGCGCCTGATCGAGAGCGGCGTGCTCAAGATCACCGCGTCGGTTGACCCGAGCCACCTGGGCTACGCGCTAACCGCTGTCATCAGCGTGCAGGTGGAGCCGGAGCGGATCAGCTCGGCTGCGGAGACCATCGCGGGGATGCCGGAAGTGATCTGGTGCGCGATCACCGCGGGCGCGCACGACATCATGGTCATGGCATCGTTCCGCAGCCAGGAGGAAATGTTCGCCTTCCTGACGGACCGCCTCGCTCGGATTCCGGGTACCCTGCGTACGGAGACCTCCGTCGCACTGCGCGTCCTGAAGCAGCAGCATGAGTGGGCCACCGACCTGACCACCAAGGTCGAGCGCGGCGAGCCGATCGGCGTCGAGCGCTAGCGACCGCTGACCGCGTGGGTCGCACCGGTAAGGCCACGGGACGGGGAGGGCGCTGGTTGGCGGGCTACGACGTCGTCACCTTCGGCGAAACCATGATCCGGTTCTCCACCGCACCCGGCGAGCGGTTGGAGACGGCGACCACCGTCGAAATCGGGATCGGTGGTGCCGAGTCGAACGTCGCCGTGGCGCTCGCCCGTCTCGGACGGCGGGTCGCATGGGCATCCGTCCTGCCACGCAACCCCTTCGGTGCCCGCATCGCCGGAGAACTCCGCCGCCACGGAGTCGATACCACGCACATCCATTGGGTCGACCAGGGCCGCGCCGGCGTCTACTACCTCGACACCGGCGCGGCGCCCCGCCCCACGCAGGTGCTCTACGACCGCGCCGGCTCGGCCGTCGCCGTCTGTGACCCGGAAGACATCGACCCGGCCCTGGCCACCCATGGCCGCCTTCTCCACCTCACCGGGATCACCCCCGCGCTGAGCCCGTCGTGCACCGAGATCACGCGGCGCCTGCTATCGGCCGCCACGGCGGCGGGCATCCCCGTGAGCATCGATGTGAACTACCGCTCCCGCCTCTGGACACCGGAAGCGGCCGCCGAGACACTCACGCCGCTGTGCAGCGAGTCCACGGTCCTCTTCTGCGGGCGGAACGACGCCCGCACTCTCTGGGGCCTCGGCGGAACGGACGAGGAGATCGCCCGTGGGCTGGCCGCGCTCTTCGACGCGGCGGTGACGGTGCTCACGGCCGGCGCCGACGGGGCACTGGCACTGACGCGCGACGGCACCTTCTACCACGAGCCGGCGGTCCCCGTCGACGTGATCGACCGCGTCGGCGCCGGGGACGCCTTCGCCGCCGGCTTCCTGCACGGCTACCTGGACGGCGACGTCGCGTTGGGGCTGCGCCTCGGCGTGCGACTGGCGGCGCTCAAGATGACGGTCCGCGGCGACCTCGCGGTCCTCAGCGAGGACGACATCGCCGCCTGCCTCGCTGAGGCCGGTTCCTCACACACCATCATGCGCTGACACGGGAGCACGATACGGGCCATCTGCCTCAGGGCAGTTCCTGCTCCTGGAAGCGGCCGCCGTAGGTCGCCTGGCCGACACACTCTTCGAGGATGATCTGGCAGATGGCGGTGCCTGGGTGAATGGCCAGCGGCACCGGCCCGGCGTTGTTCATCTCCAGCACCTGCTTGGCGCGGGTGATCCCCGGCTGCATGAAGTTCGCGGTGACGTGGACCATCAGACCGATCCGGGCGAACCGGCTCCGGCCCTGGATCCAGCCGCAGATGTCGGGGGGCAGGGTGATGCGCTCCTGGGTGACGCCGTGAATCGCCTGGCCCGGCAGGAGCAGGAAGTAGTCGTCGACCTCGATCAGGCTCGTGACGTCCCGGTAGTCGGCATCGTCCGTGACATGGAAGATCTCCTGAGCCGGCCGGAACACCCGGAACTGGCGGTCCAGGTGGAGGTCGATCGAGGCCGGCCCGACCTGAGCCGGATCGAACGGGTCGATCACGATCGTGCCGGCCTCGATGTGCCGGAGGATCTCCGAGCGGGTCAGCACTGCCATCGTCGTCTCCTTCGTCCCTCATGCCATCGTGGATGGCAGCCAGCGTATCGTCCCGGTCCCGCGCGGCTGGGTCACGATTCGGTGGGTCGCTCCGGCGTCTCCTCCGCCTTCTCCTCGTCGTCCGCATCCTCCGGGCCGGGCGCGTCCGGGGCTGCGGGTGCCGGCTCCGTGGCCTCGGCCGCCGCGGTCTCCTCCGCCGGTGCCGTGGCCGGCTCGGAGCCGGACGGGGCCGGTTCCCCTGCGGCTTCGGGTGCGGCCTCGCCAGGCGCCGCGGGCTCTGCCGCGTGTTCTGCCGCCGGTTCCGCCGGTGCCGTGGGCTCAGCGGTCGCCTCAGCGGCCGATGTTTCCTCTGCCGCAGGCTGCTCGGCCGGCTCCGGCTCGGGTTCCTCCGCGGGCGGTTCGAGGTCGGGCGGGGCGATCGTCCCGAGCATCTGCGCGCACCAGGCGGCGAGCGCCAGCAGGGCGACATCCTGGCCACGGCGGGCGACGAGCTGCGTCCCGATCGGCAGGCCGTCGCCGTTGAGACCGGTCGGCAGGGTGATGGCCGGCGTGCCGAGCAGCGACCACACCGCCTGGAAGGTGCGGTCACCGGTGGTGTTGCGGCGTGGCGCGGCGTTGCTGACGCTCGGCAGGAGGTAGCCGTCCACCTCGCCCAGCGCGGCGTCGACCGCGCGGGCGATCCGGCGGCGCAGCCGAGCCGCCGTCAGCAGGTAGGCGGCCGGGATGAGCTGGCCCACCTCGATCTCCTGACGCAGGAACTTCCCGTAGTCGTCCGGGTGCCGTGCGCACTGCTCGGCGTGCA
This sequence comes from Sphaerobacter sp., assembly GCF_019683595.1. Classification (GTDB taxonomy): domain Bacteria; phylum Chloroflexota; class Chloroflexia; order Thermomicrobiales; family Thermomicrobiaceae; genus Sphaerobacter. Next base: position 9,579 of record NZ_JADGHZ010000124.1, read on the forward strand.
CGGCAGCCACCTCGGCCTGCATGATCACGCGGTGGACCGCCAGGCAGAGGTCGAGGTCGACCGGGAGCGCCCCCTCCACCACCGTCGCTCCGGCCGCACGGAGGCGCTCCGCTACGTCCAGCAGATGATCGCGCACGTCCGGCTCGGCTCGCTCCAGGAACTCGGTCAGCAGCACCAGGCGAGGCGGAGTATCACGCCGGGCCGCGAGGTCGGTCTGCGTGCCCGCAAGCGCGTCGTAGGCAAGGGCAACATCCTCAACGGTCCGAGCCAGCAGGCCAACGTGGTCGAGCGACCAGGCGAGGGGGATCACGCCGTCGCGGCTGGTCCAGTTGTAGCTCGGCTTGAAGCCGACCGTGCCGCAATATGCCGCCGGGCGCACCACCGACCCCGCCGTCTGGGTGCCGAGCGCCAGCGGGATCATCTGTGCCGCCACGGCCGCGGCGGACCCGGCGCTCGACCCGCCCGGCGTGCGCGCGGCGTTCCAGGGGTTCTTGGTCGGCGCGGGGTCGGCGTGGGCAAACTGCGTCGTGTGCACCTTACCCAGGATGATCGCCCCGGCCGCACGGAGCCGCGCGACGACGTGCGCGTCCTGGTCCGCCCGCCGGTCGCGGTAGGGGGCGAACCCAGCGGCGGTCGGCATGCCCGCCACGTCGATGATGTCCTTGACACCGACGGGCACACCGTGCAGCGGTCCGATCTGGCCGGACTCCGCGGCACGGTCACGCTCGGCGGCCTCTGCCAGGGCCTCATCGGCACCCAGCGTCGCCCAGGCTTCAATCTCCGGCTCCAGCCGCGCGATCCGCTCCAGCAGCGCGGTCACCAGGTCGACCGCGGACAGCTCCCGGGCACGCACGCGGCGGACGATCTCAGTGGCCGTAAGCTCGTAGAGCGCCGTCATGCCGGTCCCCCCGTATCCACGCCCGAGGTATCAGGGGCTTCGTCGGTCGGGTCCAGCGGCGCGGCGGCGATGCGCGCCAGGGCCGCGGCGGTGGCCTCCAGTGCCTCGGCCATCTCAAACGTCCGCATCGGGCCGAACGTCTCGGCAGCCTGGCGGCGTAGCTGCGCGAGCACCTTCTTCTCGGACAGGTGTGAATCGAGTTTCACGGTGTTGCACTTCTCCTCATTGCGTGACGGTCGTGGTCCTGGCGGGCACGACGACGAACGTCGCGGAAGCAGAAGGTAGTCTGAGCGAGTGGGCGACGGCCGTCAAGCCACGCACCGCGTGCCACCGGCCGGGGTACCGGTCTTGCTTGGACAGGGACGAACCATTCCGGCATGCCGACCGTAGCCGAGATGGGTCGTGCCGGGATCGTCGTGCGGTGGTCGGCACCTGAGGCCAAGAAGGCCGAGTGGTACGAGGATCCCGCACCTCGGCCCGTGCCCGGGGCGAAAGCCGCCGGGCA
>NZ_JADGHZ010000125.1 GCF_019683595.1 Sphaerobacter sp.
CCCGCCCCCCCCCCCCCCTCACCCTGGGGGCCGCGGGGGCCGGCGGGCCGCCGGCCCCGGCTCCGCTCAGGATGACGGCGACCGGGCGACGGGGTTGGCTCCGGTGGATCTCGGCAATTCGCCAAACTCCATGATTTATGCACCCTGGAGACAGGGAGGGACGATGGATCAACTGGTGAATGGCCCAGGACGCCGCTCGGCGTCTCGCGAGAGTGGTGTGCTGGCTGAGCACGCGTGTCACGCGATCAAGCGCAGCATCATCCCCTGCGAGCTCGAACCAGGACAGCAGGTGACCGAGGAGCAGCTCGGCACCCGGGTCGGGGTCGGGCGCGCGGCAGTCAGGACGGCCCTGAAGCGGCTCTACCAGGAGCGCCTGATCCACGGGCTGTCGCGCAACCGGCACGTGATCGCGCCGATCACGCTCAAGCATGTCAACGAGCTTTTCGACGTGCGCCTGCCCCTCGAACCACCGGCGGCGCGGATGGCAGCGGCCCGGATCGACGCCGAGCTGCTCCGGCGGCTCGAGGAGCTGTGCGGCACACGCTACGAAATCGGCAATCGCGAGAGCGCTGCGGAACGTAGCGGCGTTGCGCCTGCGGGGCAGGTCTGGCATAACTCGGATGTGGGGCGCCGTCCTCTTCGGTGCTCCGGGTTCGTCTGTTGCGCCACCACCGGGAGCCCTGCCGTGCATGGAGAGTACAAAACCCCCGGAGGAAAGCTGGTGGTCGTCGACTGCGAGGTGCGTGACGGCCGCGTCGTCGACGCCCAGGTCAGCGGCGACTTCTTCCTCGAACCGGCCGAGGCGCTGACCGCCATCACCGCCGCGATCGAGGGGATGCCCGCCGACCTCGATGAGGAGGCTATCGCCGCGCGTGTCCGCGCCGCCCTCGCGCCCGACGTCGCCATGATCGGGTTCAGCCCGGAGGCGGTGGCGCGCGCCGTCCGAAGGGCACTGGCATGAGCGTCCATTCCCGCTGGTCCGCCTACCGCTGGCACTTGATCCGGCCGATGCCGGTGGCCTCGGTCGTCAACCACGCGCTCGACGAGGTACTCCTCCGCCGCGTCGGCGCCGGGGAGCGCCAGCCGACGCTCCGCTTTTGGGGACGGATCGAGCCGGAGGTCGTGATCGGCCGCTTCCAGTCGGTGCGCAACGAGGTCGATGAGGAAGCGGCCCGCCGCTACGGCGTCCAGATCACGCGCCGCCTCACCGGCGGCGGCGCGATGTTCGTCGAGCCCGAGAACATCATCACCTACTCCATCTACGCCCCGCTGGAACTGGTGTCCGGCATGTCGTTCGTCGAGTCGTACGCCTTCCTGGATGAGTGGGTGATCGAGGCGCTCCGCTCGCTCGGGATCGACGCCTGGTACGAGCCGATCAACGATATTACGTCCAGTGGAGGCAAGATCGGCGGCGCTGCCCAGGCCCGCCGCTTCGGCGCGGTGCTCCACCACGCCACGCTCTCCTACGACCTCAACTCCGACCGCATGCTCGAGGTTCTGCGCATCGGCAAGGAAAAGCTGAGCGATAAGGGCATCACCAGCGCCGCCCGGCGCGTCGGTCCCCTGCGCCAGCAGACCAACCTGCCGCGCGACGTGATCGTCGAGCGGATGATCGAGACCTTCGCCCAGCGCTGCGGCGGTTTGGAGGAGGACGAGGTGTCCGAGGAGGAGATGGCGGAGGCCGGTGAGCTGATCCGCACCAAGTACGGCACCCGGGAGTGGACCTACACCCTTCCGTAGCGTCCGACGAGCCACTTCGCCGAAGATGTGATACGGTGGAAATCGCGACCCTCTCCCCCTTCCGCGGTCGCGCCGCGTGACCCATGTGCGTCACGAGACCCCGGCGAGTGCATCGGGTAAGTGACACAACAAACCGTACGTAAGGAGGTCAAGCGTGCTCGACGCCCCGCTGCGAGTGCTCGGCTGGCCTGCGTACCGTAACCGGCCGTACAACCCCTACAACTGGCTGCTGTCGACCAACCTCACCGCGTACGACCCACACGTCGAGGTCGAAGAATTCACGCCACGGCGGCTGGTCCTGGAGCACTGGGACGTCTGGCACATGCACTGGCCCGAAAAGTTCCTGCGTATCACCCGGCGAGCGGAGATGCTGACCAAGGTCGCCACCCTGGCCGCGCTGATACAGCTCGCCAAGCGCAAGGGCATCCGGCTCGTCTGGACGATCCACAACCTGGCGTCGCATGAGCGGTTGTACCCCAGCGTCGAGCAGTGGCTGCGCGAGTGGGTCGTCGACCAGATCGACGGCGCCATCGCCCTGAGCGCCAGCAGTGCGGAAGCCGCCCGCAAGCGCTTCCCGCGCCTGCGGCATTTGCCGCTCGTCGTGATCCCCCACGGGCACTACATCGACGTCTATCCCAACCGGATCGGGCGCGCGGCGGCGCGCGCCAGGCTTGGTCTGGAGCCGGAACACCGGGTGATGCTCTTCGTGGGGCAAGTCCGCCGGTACAAGAACGTGACGCATCTGATCGAGTGCTTTCGCCACCTGGCGGACCCCAACCTGCGCCTGGTCGTCGCCGGGCTGCCCAACGACCCCGAGCTCGCCGCCGAGGTCCGAGCCGCCGCGGCGCTGGACCCGCGCGTGCAGACGCACCTGACGCTGATCCCGGACGAGCGGATTCAGGTCTTCCTGAATGCCGCCGATCTGGTTGTCTTGCCGTACACGGAGATCCTGAATTCCGGCTCGGCCCTGCTGGCACTCTCGTTCCGTCGACCGATCCTCGTGCCCGAGCGCGGGTCGATGGCGGAGTTGCGGCAGCGCTTCGGTTTGCCCTGGGTTATGACCTACGAGCAGCCGCTGAGTGCGGAAACGCTCCAGTGCGCCCTGCGGACCCTGGAGACAACTCCGGCCGACGGGAACGCCCTGGAGCGCCGGCTGCGCCAGGAAGTCGGGTGGGACAAGATCGCGGCCGAGACGCTCGCCTTCTACCGGTCGCTGCTCGACCGCGACCCGATTGCGGTGCCGGGCGCCTGGCAGCCCGTGCCGGCGCCCGTCGCCCAGGATGGTATCAGCCAGCCACGAGCCGCCGAGACAGCATCCCGGCGTTGACCGTCGCCGTCGCGTCAAACAGCGTGGCCGGCAGGCCGAGCTCGTTCTGAAGGAACGAGGTGAAGGCCGCCAGATCCTTCGGTAGGCACTCGTCGTCGAACCCGAGGCGGTCCGGCTTCACGGTCAACTCCTCGTTGGCCTCGCCGTCGCCGATGCGCGGGTCGAGCTCCAGCCCACGCTTGACCACGTCGTAGTCGATGCCCAGGATCTGGCAGGCATCCCACACCTCGTGCATGAAGGAGATCTTCAGCGCGAGGAAGGTGTTGGCGGCGTACTTGATCATCTCGGCCGTGCGGGTGTCGGTCAGGACGAACTCGACGTCGGGATCGAGCACCGCCCGGTAGACATCGGCTACCCGCTCGGCGATGCCCGGCTCATCCGCCCCGATCACCACGCGGTACGGATGGCGTGCGTCATCGAAGGCGCGGTGAGCCCGCAGAAACTCAGGGTTCGATGCGAATCGGACGCCCGGATACTGCTCCTGGAGCGCGCGCACGGTGCCCGGCAGGACCGTCGAGCGCATGGCGATGATCTGGTCCGGGCGCAGGATGGGCGTGATCGTCCCGAGCACCTCGTGCACGATGGTCAGGTCGTTCTTCCCGAGCACGGTCGGCACCGGGACAGCCATGAAGATCACATCGCAGTCGGTGAGGACTGTCGGATCCTCGTATCCCTTCGGAGGGTCGTAGATCGCTGGGTTGTCGAAGAGCCCTGCGGTCGCCGCACCGACGACACCGTAACCGATGACACCGACACGTGCTTGCACCATCGAGCACCTGCCCTTCTGTTGATATGGACGGAATCCCAGTGTCCCCGGCGAAGCAGCAACCATCCCGCCTGCCGGCAGCAGGCACCCCTTGGCACGCCGGATTGCTTCGTTACGCAGGCAGCGCGCCACGCCAGTCCGACATGGTCGTCCCGGGCCGTCGGCGAAACCGGCAGGGCGTAGGACGGGCGCTGATTCCCGGCTACCGGGATAGCAAGACGAGATTGGTTCCCTTGCGTGCCGCGGCGCTGGACGGGGTCGACCTTCCGGAAGGGGTAGCTCCGGCGGCCTCATGACCCCTCGGCCGCGAGCGGGTACCGGCCATGATCATAACCGCACCGAGCGCAGGTTGTCAAAACGAAGCCAGTACATGCGTTCCATGGGGGAGCCTCGGCCCACGGGCCGGGCAATCGCCCGGCCCGTGGGCCGAGGCGTAGGTGCGGTTGGGCAAAGGTTGCTACCCGCTACGGCTCCCCAGGCAGCGGCGGCGCGCTCGCGGGCGCTCGGCGGTGCCCGGTTCCCTGCTCGAAGGCGTAGGCGTACCGCAGGAGGTTCGCCTCGTCGTACGGCTTGCCCAGAAACTCGATCCCAACGGGCACGCCGTCGGGGCTGAACCCGGCCGGGACCGAGATCGCGGGCAGGTCGGTCTGTGAGCCGATCAGGGTATTGGTTGGGAAGCTCAGCACCGGCCAGCGACCGGCCTGCACGTCGGCACGGAGCGGCGGGAGCACCTGCACGTCCGGGAAGACGAGCGCGGCGAGCTGGTGGTCGGCCATCAGCTTCAGCAGTTCACGGCGGAAGACCTCGCGCTGGGCCAGCTTACGGAAGTAGTCCTCTCGGTCCTCCGGCACCTCCGGCGCCTCTTCCGCGATTTGGATGAAGAGATCCTGGCGCGGGTGATACTGTCCCGCCGCGTAGATCTCCTGCACCGAGCGCATCGCCGCCGAGGGCCGAGCCGCCAGGAAGCGGTTGAGGTCGTACTTCGAGCGGTGGAGGTAGAGCGAGGTCTCGGCGATGTACTCCTGCAGCGTGGGGAGGCGCACCGGGTCGACGACCTCGGCCCCGAGCCGCCGCAGGTCGGCGATGGCCTGCTCGATGACCCGATTGACCGGTCCCGAGTCCGGGTCGTCGTCGGCGCCGAACGCATCACGCAGCACGCCGAGCCGCACGCCGCGCAGCGCATCCGGCGTGAGGCCGGCCGCATAGCCACCCGCCGGGCGGCGCTCCAGGAGAGCCGCGACGGTATAGGGATCCGAGGGATCATAGCCGACGAGGGTGTCGAGCAGAATCGCCGCGTCCCGGACGGTGCGCGCCATCGGGCCCGCGGTGTCCTGGAACTCGACCAGCGGCGAGCAGCCGGTGCGGCTGATCAGGCCGGTCGTGACGCGGAGCCCTACGAGGTTGTCGAACGATGCGGGCACCCGGATCGACCCGCCGGTGTCCTCGCCGATGCCGACGGCCCCGAGGTTCGCGGCCACCCCGGCGCCGGTACCGGCACTGGAGCCACCCGGGTCGCGTTCGAGCACGTACGGGTTCTTCGTCTCGCCGCCCGACGAGGAGAACCCAAACCAGGAGGTCGCGAAGTCGGGCAGGTTGGTCTTGGCGAGGATCACCGCCCCCGCGGCGCGGAGTCGCGCGACGATCGTGGCGTCGGACTCGGGCACATAGTCCTTCAGCGCCGCGGAGCCGAACGTGGTCGTGAGCCCGCGCGTTTCAAGCTGGTCCTTCACCAGCACCGGGATGCCGTGGAGCGGGCCGATGAACTCGCCGCGCTCGCGAAACGCGCGGTCGGCGGCGTCGGCCTCATCGAGGGCGTTGGGATTGACGGTGACGATGGCGTTGATCGCGGGACCCTGCTTGTCCAGCGCGTCGATCCGGGCAAGGTAGAGCTCGACGAGCTGGCGGCTGGTGAGCTGGCCTGAGCGGAAGGCGGCGTGGATGTCGTCGATCGTCGCCTCCTGCAAGCGGAAGGAAGGAGCCGCCATAGGAGACCTCCTCTCAGTCACCTGCGGGGCAGCGCGAGCGGGACGATGACCGCGGCGTGCCGTCAGCCGCACCGGAGCGGCGGCCACGGGCGCCGACGCGGGTGCCGGTCAGCACCGCGGAATGCCCACAGGTTCGACTCCAAACGGTCCCTGCCGCAGTCTAGTGCTCGGAATGCGCCAGGTCAATCACCGAGGATGACGGCGTACGTGGGGCACGCGCCGCCCACACTACTCCATCGGCAGGCGCCAGATGCCGTACTCGTTGTAGAGGTAGACGCTCTGCTCGTCGGAGGAAAAGCCGACGATGGGGAGCAGGCCACGCCCGCGGTAGAGCCGGGTCCAATCCCCACCGGTGCCGTAGGGGCGGATACGCAGTTCCCAATCGCCCAAGACGAAGCGGGAGTTGCCCCGGCCGAACGCCAGGCACAACGTCCATTGGTCGTTCGGAGAGGCGCCGGAGCAGCGATCGTCCCGGATGTAGACGTCGTCGCTCCAGGTTCCCGGGGGATCCCCTTCCACGGGGGTAACCTCGCTGTTGGTCAGGTCGACGATCGCCGCACCGGCGTCGGACTGGAGGAGCAGGCGCGAGCGGTCGTCCGCGATCCGCACCTGCATGGCCGTCAGGTCCGTCGTGCCTTCGAGCGGCAGCGGGATCGTCCGGCCGTCGCGGAGGTCGGTCAGCGTGAGCGGGCTCCCGCTGTGCAGCACGTAGCGAGCCTCGTAGCGATAGCGATCGCCGGTGTACTCGGTCGGCACGGGGGTCGAGATGACGATCAACCGGGCCTCGTCGGGTCCGGCGATCTGCTCAGCCGCCGCACCCGGCACGATGCCGAGGCGATGACCGAGGCTGAGCCGGATGTCGGGGCGTAGGTAGAAGAAGACGAGGAGGATGAGTGCGACGACGGCCAGGGCAATCAGGACACGCTTGATCCGCCGCTCCGTGCGGCTCGGGAGATACTCCATTTCGCTCCTTGTCGGACGGCCGGCACCGGGTGCTAGCCGAGCAGCCGCGATCCGGTACCGCGCCGCCGGCGGGACTCCTCATCAATCGCCTGGAGGTCTGCCGGCGTGAAGAGGTACTGGATGAGCGCCGGGCCGTGCCGGCCCGCAGCCGCCGGGCGGTATCCGCGGAGGAGGATACCATCCTCGGACTGCAAGAGGATGACGTCCTGGATGTTGTTCATGTCGATGTAGCGGCCGATGGCGCGCAGGATATCCTCGTACCGATAGAGCCCCTCGCGGTTCTCCACGTTCTCCAGCCCTCGCTCCTCATTCCGCGCCCGGCTCGGCCATGGTTACGCACGGACGCGCGTGCGCTTATTCGCCACATAGTCCACCAAAATATACTCTCCCAGGTGGTCTGGTGTCGCGAAGAAGGCACGACCTCGGTTGATCTTCGCCATCTCACTGACGAACCCCGCCATGTACGGGCTGCGCTCGAGCATGAAGGTGTTGATCACGATCTGCTCGCGGGTGCAGCGCGCCACCTCCTTGAGCGTCTCCTGCAGCGTCTGGTACGTCGGCGGGTAGGAGAAGCGCACCTGCGTACCGTCGAAGTGCGCCGTCGGCTCGCCGTCGGTGATGACGATGATCTGCTTGTTGCCGCCCTTGTGCCGGCCGAGCAGTTGCCGCGCCAGCATGAAGCCGTGCTGCATGTTGGTGCCGTAGTTGTACTCGTCCCAACTGATCCCGGGCAGCATCGACGGCTTCAGTTCGGTCGCCACGTAGGAGAACCCGACGATGTAGAGGTTGTCGCGCGGGAACTGGGAACGGATCAGGCTGTCGAGCGCCAGCGCGACCTTCTTGGCCGCCGTGAAGCAGCCGTTGTAGAGCATCGACCGGCTCATGTCGACCATCAGCACGGTCGACGACTGGGTGACCAGCTCGGTGCGGAACACCTCGAAGTCGTCCGGCTGCAGGCGCACCGGGCTGCCCGCGCCGTCCCGGTAGACCGCATTCATGACGGTCTTGGGCAGGTGCAGGAGGAAGGGGTCGCCGAACTCGTAGGGCTTGGTGTCGTCGGTGCGCTCGCCGCCGCGCCCGGAGCGGTCGAGCTGGTGCTGACCGAAGCGATCCTTCTTGAGGTGCTGGAAGATGTCCTGCAGCGCCTTCTGCCCGATCTTCCGCACCCCACGTGCGGTCAGCTCGAAGCCACGGCGCGTGCGCTGGATGTACCCGGCGTCCTCCAACAGCTTGGTGAGCTGCCGGAGCTGATCCAGGTCCTGCGCCACGTCGTCGCCGAGCAGCTCCCGGATCTTGTCGTGGTCCACATGTTCCAGGTCGCGCCAGTCGCGGACGCCCCGCAACTGGTCCTCGACCTCCTCCATCTCGCGCAGGCGCTCCATGAGCCGCATGGCTTCGCCCAGCGTGAGCTCCTCGTCGCCGCTGAGGGAGAACTCGCGGTGGTACGGGTTGTTCGGCATGAGCTGAGCGAGGTTCTCCCCGAGCTGGGCCAGCTCCTGCTGGATGCCCGGGTCGCTGAGGACGGCGTCCAGCGCCTCCTGCAACTGGGCGCGCATCTCCGGCGTCATCGAGTCGAGCAGGCTCTGCATGGCGGCCATCTGCCGCGCCAGGTGGTCGAGCAGCTCGTCCAGGCTGTTGATGTTCTGCCCGAAGTAGTGCCCGTACTTGTGCATGAAGCGCTCGAAGTCGGGCTCCCCGCCGCGCGCACGCTCCTCGAGCATCTCGTTCAGCTCGTGGAGCATCTGCTGCATGTCGGCGATGTCCTCCGGGGTCATCTCCTGGAGCGCCTGCTGCATCCCCTGGAAGGTCTGCTGCAGCATCTGCTGCTGCAGCATCGCCAGCAACTCCTGGAACTTCTGCCGGGCGCTCGGATCCATGAACTCGTAGTCCTGCAGGGCCTTGATCCGCCCGGCGGGATCGGGCGGCAGCGAATCGAGCACCTCGCGGTTGCGGGCGGCCATGCGCTCCAGCAGCCGGTGCAGGTTCTCGTCGTAGCCCTCGTCGTCCTCACCGGACTCGCCGGACTCACCCGACTCACCGGCCTGGCCCTGCTCCCCGGTCGCACCGGATTCCCCGGCTTGACCCTGCTGCGACCGCGAGCCGGCCTGGGACTGTTGCTCCAGCCGCTGGCGCCCCTGCTCCAGGCGCCGCTCGATCCCGGCGCGCTCGGTTTCGATCACGTCGTCCAGCCGGCGGTTGATGTCCTCCAGCACCGACCCGAGGTCGTACCGGTTCATCTCCCGCTCGCGCATCTGGCGGATGCGCTCCAGCAGGTCGCGCATCCCGCGCATCCCCTGGCCATCGCGCTGGTCGGTGCCCCAGCGGAAGAGCCGCTGCAGGGCGCGCGTCAGGTCGCCGTCCGCCAGCACGTCGTCGGAGATGGCGTCCATGATCTGGTCGGCGTCAAGCGGATCGATCCGCTGCGTGCCGTCCCAGCGGAAGTAGCGGTGTGCGTAACTGTAAGCATTCATGATGATCTATCCCCGGTAGCGCACACCTGTGCGTCCACCCGTGTCCTTGTTCAGCCGGCGGTTGAGATGCAGCCCTTCGAGCACGAACTCGACGGCGGACGCGATGGCGGTGGGATTGCCCGCGGCGCCGAGCCGGGCCGCCGCCTCGCGGAACCCGTCGATGTGGGAGACCTGATGCACGTAGTTCATCGCCGGCATCATGTCTGATGTCTCCACGGTCAGGCCGTTCTCGAAGGCGAGTACCAGGTCGTCGAAGTCGCGTACGGAGAAGTAGCGGTTGAACGTGGTCAGCACCGCCCCCTGCATCAGCTTGTCGACGATGCGGTCCTCATTGACCTCGCCGAGCGCTTCCAGCTCGATCTTCCCGGTCGTTGAGGCGATCGCGGCGTGCAGGTCGCTGATGCGCGGCACCGCCTGCTTCTCACCCAGGCGAATCGCGCGCTTGACGGCGTTGCTGATGACGTTCTCATAGTTGGAGATCGACATGCGCACGCTGACGCCGGAGCGCTGGCTCACGTCGTGGCTGCGCCGGGCCAGGTGCGTGATCTCGGCCACCACCTCGCGCATGAAGTCGGGCACCATCACCTCGACGCCGTCGGTGTCGAACTGTCGCCGCTCCTGCTCCATGATCTCGATCTCAAGATCGATCGTCTCCGGATAGTGCGTCCGGATCTGCGAGCCGTAGCGGTCCTTGAGCGGGGTGATGATGCGCCCGCGGTTGGTGTAGTCCTCCGGGTTGGCGCTTGCCACGATGTAGACATCGAGCGGCAAGCGAATCCGGTAGCCGCGGATCTGGACATCCCGCTCCTCCAGGATGTTCAGCAAGCCGACCTGGATGCGCTCGGCCAGATCGGGCAGCTCGTTGATGGCGAAGATGCCCCGGTTCGTCCGCGGGATGAGCCCGTAGTGGATGGTCAACTCATCGGAGAGATAGCGCCCCTCGGCCACCTTGATCGGGTCCACCTCGCCGATCAGGTCGGCGATGGTGGTATCCGGCGTCGCCAGCTTTTCCGCGTAGCGTTCCTCCCGGCGGATCCAGACGATCGGGGTCTCGTCACCCTTCTCGGCGATCAGATCGCGGGCGTAGCGGCTGATCGGCGCAAAAGGGTTGTCGTGGATCTCGCTCCCGGCGACCGCCGGGACCTCCTCGTCGAGGAGGTTGACGAGGCTCCGGGCCATCCGGGTCTTGGCCTGCCCGCGCTCGCCGAGGAAGATGATGTCCTGCCCGGAGAGGATGGCGTTTTCCACCTGCGGGATCACCGTTTGATCGTAGCCGATCACGCCGGGGAAGATTGGCTCTCCGGTGCGGAGCTTCTGGATCAGATTCTTACGCATCTCCTCCCGGACAGAGAGCACCTGATAGCCGCTCTCCCGAAGTTCGCCGAGGGTCCGCGGCTTAGTCATAGCGTTCATGCTCCTTCGTAGGGTACTGAGGGGTGGCTCGGAACGCCCCTGACTCTCGCAAGGGCCGCTCCAAAGATGTCGACGTCGCCGTGTCGCGGCGACTCAATGGTACTACCGGTGACAACGATGTCAAAGGCGGGGAGAAGCGTCAGACGTCATGCGTCATGCGTCATCCGTGATGCGTGTTGCGTGTTCCGTGTTTCGTCTTTCTCCCCTCTCCCCTGGTGGGCTCCGTCCGAGAGGGGTCGGGGGTGAGGGGGAAAGT
>NZ_JADGHZ010000016.1 GCF_019683595.1 Sphaerobacter sp.
CGATGATGAGCTCGACGGCGCGCCGCTCGTCCTCCGAGCCGGAGAGCCGGTGGAGGGTCGAGAAGTCCTCGATCAGCTTCCAGGGCACGTCGAGCGAGATGCTGTCAAGCACATCGCGTTCGAGTTCCGGATCACTCCACTGGACAATCGCCGAGAGATCGGCCACGGTTCGATTTCCTCCCTGTGTATCACCGGTTCCCTGGCTCCCCCGAGCCGGCAGCGGAGCCGGGTTCCGATACGACCTCGCCCCTGTTTTCAGCGGCCGGGGGCTATTCTTCCGTGTCATCCCGTGCGAAGCGAAGGAACTCCGGCGTGGGCGGCCGTACACACGAGTTCCTTCGCGACGCGAAGGATGTCACGAAACGGAGCGATGAACTAGACGGTGATGACCACCTTCCCAAAGCTCTCGCGGGATTCCGCGCGGCGATGAGCGTCGGCGACCCGCTCGAGCGGGAAGACGCTGTCGATGATCGGGGTGATCTCACCCGCGAAGAGCAGGCGCATGACCTGGGTGAAGTCGTCCCAGTTTCCCATCGGCGCGCCGATGATGCGCCGGTGGCGCTGATAGACCTCCCGAATGTCAAACTGCGGCTGGTTCCCGGCGGTGGCGCCGCAGCAGACCAGCCGTCCGCCGCGGCCCAGGCTGCGGATGCTCTCGCGCCAGGTGGCGCCGAGCGGATCGACCACGATATCGACCCCTCTGCCGTCGGTCTGCTCCAGGACCCACTCCGAGATCGGCCCGGCGCTCGGGTCGAAGGTCGCGGCCGCGCCGTGCTCCTCAGCGAGGCGCCGCTTCTCGGGCAGGCTGGCGGTGGCGTACACGGTCGCTCCCGCTCGCCGCGCGATCCGCAGCGCCGCTGAGCCGACGCCGCCGCCGACGCCGAGGATCAGGACCGACTCGCCGGCGCGCAGTTGACCGGCGGTAATGAGCATGCGCCACGCGGTTGTGTAGGCGATCGGCATCGCCGCCGCGTCGGTGAACGAGACATGATCCGGAAGCGGCAGCAGGTTGTTCGCCTGCACCACCGCATACTCCGCCATCGCCCCGTCGGTGTGCTCGCCGAAGATGCGGTAGTCGAGGCACTGCGTCTGTTCCCCGGCGCGGCAGTAGTCGCAGGTGCCGCAGTAGATCGCCGGGTAGAGCACCACCCGTTGTCCGACGTGAACGTTGGTGACCCCCGGACCGAGCGCCACGACCTCCCCGGCGCAGTCGCTGCCGCTGATGATGGGGAAGTCCGGCTCCGTCCAGGGGAAGATCGGGACCGGCGGCCCGCTCCTGGCCCACAGGTCGAGCCGGTTGATGGATGTGGCGCGGACCCGAATCAACGCCTCGCCGGGACCCGGCTCCGGCCGGGGCACCTCCTCATAGGAGAGAACCTCCGGTCCACCATGGCGGTGGATCACCGCCGCATGCATTGTCGATGGCAGTCCACTCACGAAACCCATCCCTCCATCCGTCGCGCCGCTGCGGATCGACCGGCTGCCCATCGTACCGCCCCGCGCGGCGCATCACCAGCCCGCCGGCGGGGACCGGCTGACCCGACGTGGTGTCTGGTCCGTTCACTCAGGCGCTAAAAGGCGGCATTGATCTTGCTATTCGCAATGCAGTATGAATTGCACCCCTTCGTCCCCCTCACTCGTCTCGCACCCCGCATCCCAGCACATTGCGCCGGTTGAGGGTGGTTCGCAGTCGGAGGGGAGGGAATAGCGTGCAATCAGGATGGGATCGGGTTGGGATTCGGTGGGGAGGACTATGACCTCGACCATACTTGCGCGTGGGCGCCGCTGGTGGTGGATTGTCCTGGTTGGTGCCCTCGCCGCCGCAGCGTTGGCCTACCTCGTCAGCGCGGCGATGACGCCGATCTATCAGGCACATCTCACGTTGTTGATCGAGGAGGGCCAGGGGACCGGAGCCAGCGACTACAACGACATCCTGGCTGCCGAGCGCCGTACCCGTACCTTCAGCCGCCTCGTGGCGCAGCGCCCCGTGTTAGAGGAGACGATCCGCCGTCTGTCGCTCCGGGTGACTCCGGAGGAGCTGGCAACGGCGATCGACGTGACACCGATCCGCGACACGCAGCTCGTGACGCTGGCCGTGTCGGACCCCAGTCCCGCACGGGCGGCAGCGATCGCGAACACGGTCGCCCAGGTGTTCATCGAGCAGACGCAGCAGCGGCAGGCTGAGATCGCCGGACCGGGCGCCGATCAGGTGCAGCAGAACATCGACGCGATCCAGAAGCAGATCGACGAGGCGAACGCGCGGATTGCCGAGCTGCAGGCACAGCCGAACGCCGGCGATCCGGCGGTGCAGCAAGAAATCCGGAACCTGCAGACGCAGCTCGCGCAGTTCACGGAGACCCACAGCGCCCTGATCGAGGCGCAGCAGCGCATCCTGGCCTCGGCGGCCAGCGGTCCGCGGATCCGTGTAACGGCCGACGCGGTCCCGCCTGAGTCGCCCGTTCGCCCGCGCACCACACTGAACACGGCCCTCGGTGGCGTGCTGGGCGCGCTGCTGGGATTGGGCGTGGTGCTGGTGCTCGTCTACCTCGACGATACGGTCAAGGATGCCGAGGATGTGCGGCGGCTGACCGGCCGCCCGGCGCTCGGCTGGATCCCCCGGTTCCGCGGGCCGGTCGGCATCGCGCTGGTGACCGCGCCACGCTCGCCCGTGTCGGAGGGGTACCGGAGCCTGCGCACGAACTTGCAGTTCGCGACCCTGGGGCAGGAGGTGCGCTCGATCCTCGTGACCAGCGCCCGCCCCGGGGACGGCAAGACGACCACCGTGGTCAACCTCGGTGCCGTGCTCGCGCAGGGCGGCCAGCAGGTCATCGTCGTCGACGGCGACCTGCGCCGGCCTCAGCTCCACGCGACCCTCGGCAGCATCCCCAACCGCGTCGGACTGACGAACCTGTTACTGACGGAGGATGCCGTCGATCTGTCCGCGGTGCTCCAGGAGACCGACGTCCCGGGGCTCCGGGTGCTGACGACGGGACCGCTGCCGCCGAACCCGACCGACGTGCTCGACTCGCCGCGGATGCATGATCTCATCGCCGTGCTGGAAGGTATGGCGGACATCGTACTGATCGACGCCCCGCCGGTGCCCGTGAGCGATGCCCTGGTGCTGGCCGGGATGGTGGACCGCGTGCTTCTGGTGGCCTACAGCGGCCGCACCCGCTCGGCAGAGCTGGCGCGGGCGGTCGAAGAGCTGACGCGGGCCGGTACGCCGCTGCTGGGCGTCCTGCTCAACCGGGCCGAGGCCGGCGCCGGCGGGTACGACCTCTACTACGCGGAGTACTACAGCGCTGAACCGGATCCCGGCGACCACGACGGCAGCGGCCCCGGCGCGCCAACGCGCCTGTCGCAGCGGTTGGGTGCCTTGGTACCGGGGCGTGCCGTCGACCTACCGCAGCGGGGCAACCAGGGCTAGCGGCACGGCCGCTTGGCCCGTGGTGAGTGGTTCGAGGGAACGCGACGGATGACGATGCGGCGATCGGATGTCCTTCGTGAACAACGGGGCGACGACCTGAGCGATACCACGCTCCGCGTGGGCGCCCGTCGAGCGCGGCGCCGTCGGTCGCGGCGCCGCGCCTGGGTGGCGCGTCCCACAACCGTGGTCGCGGTGGTCTGCGTGGTCGTGCTGGTGCTCTGGATGGGGCTGCGGGTCAACCAGGCTCGCGCCGCGTACGCGGGCGTGACGGAGGAGGTGGCGACGCTCCAGGCGTATGCCGATGACGACTTCGCTGCGCTCTCGTCTCGCGATCTCGCCCCGATCATTTTCAGCCTCGACGAGCTGAAGCGGGATGTCTCCCGGCTGCAACGTGCGGTGACGCTGCCACCGGGCGTCCACCAGATCGCGAAGCATCTCCCCTGGATCGGCGAACGCTATCGCGCCGGCCACGACATGCTGAATATGGTGGCGCTCCTCTCGGAGGCGGGCGAGACGACGGCGCAGGTGAGCCGGGAGATGTTGGCAACGCTGGAGGCGAGCGGGGTGAGCGCCGACGGCAACTCACCAGTGGGGACCTGGCTGGACGTGCTCACCCGGCATCAGGCCGAACTGGAGCAGGTCGCGGCACAGGTCGACCAGGCGCAGCGCATCCGCGCCCGGCTCGACGAAGCGGCGCTGCCCTCCGCGGCGCGCAACCGTCTCCCGACGCTCGACCGCGTGCTCGAGCGCGTGGGCAACGTCGACGACCTGCTAGGCCCAGACCTCCCGGCATTCCGGGCGGCGCTGGGCGGCGATCGGCCGGTCCGCTATCTGGTGCTCTTCCAGAACCCGGCGGAACTCCGCCCGAGCGGCGGCTTCCCCGGCACGATGGGCCTGATCACCCTCGAACACGGGCAGCTTCAGGACTACCGGATCTTCAGCGCCCACGAACTGACCCAGGACTACATGCGGCAGCGCAAGGAACGCCGGCCTCAGCCCTGGCCGATCCAGCAATATTTCCCGCAGGACGGCTTCCTGCTCCACGACGCGACGTGGTGGGCGGACTTCCCGCGTGGCGCGGCTGTGACGATGGAGATGTACGCCGAAACCGACTGGCCGCCGATCGACGGCATCATCGCGGTCCAGCCTGCGGTGGTGAGCGACCTGCTGCGGATCACCGGGCCGGTCATGCTGTCGGTGGACGGCGAGGAGCGAGAGATCACGGCGGGCAACCTCTACGAGGAGATCGAACGGCAGCGCCGGTTGCGCCGGGCGGGGGACCTCGACGCGACATCCCACAAGGAGCTGATCGCGCTGATCGGCGAGGAGCTGATTGAACGCATGAAGTCGGGGGATCGGCAGTTGCTGGCGCGGATGGCCGCGGCGCTGCTCCCAGCCGCCCAGCGGCGCGACATGCAGATCTACGCGTCGGACCCGGCGGTGCAGGCGATGGCCGACCGCCAGGGCTGGTCCGGTCGACTCATCCCTGACGAGGGTATGCCGACCCTGGCGGTCGACTTCGCGAACATGGCCATCAACAAGGCGAGTCTGGCGATGCAGCCGCGGATGACGCTGACGCTCCAGGCCCCCGAGAACGGCCAGCGGCGGGCGACGCTCGATGTGGTCCTCGAACACCTCGGCACCAACGACGAGGATCCGCTCTACGGCGGGTTCCAGCGCTGGTGGACGGAAGTGCTGCTGCCGGAGGGCAGCGGCTGGATCGCGAGTGACCCGTCGCCGCTGCCCGATCCGGAGGCGTTGAACGGTGGGAGCTACCAGATCGACCTCTTCCCCGGGCAGATGGGACGCATCCACATGGAGTTCACCATGCCGGATGCGCCCTCACTCCTGCTTCGGCGCCAACCCGGCCTCCGCACGGCCGAGGTGACGGTGGTCGACGCCCGATGCCAGCAGTCGCAGCAGGTATCGCTCACGAAGGACGTGCGGGTCGACCTTGCTGCGCTCTGCCGCTAGGCAGGCTCACTGATAGTTCCAGGTCGAGACCTTCAGCGTGCCGCTCGGCAGATCGATCGTCTGGGCACTCTTGTTCTCGAACAGCACCGTGACGGTGTCTTTGCTGCTGACGACTGCGCTCAGGTAGACCCCGTCGCGGATGCCGGAGAACCCGGCCAGCGCCATGTCGCCCTTCATGGCTCCGGGAACCGAGACGGTCGTCTTCACCGTCGCTCCCGGTGCCAGCGCCGGCGGGTCGTACTCCACGGTGCCGACGTAGTTACCCCAGAGCCGGCCGCCGTTTTCGCCAACGACCAGCCCGCCACGCACCGACATCATCGCCGGCTGGTTCTGTGTACCGATCCAGACGACGCGCTTGGTTGGCCCGCTGAGGTTCTCGACGGGTGGATTGTTCAGGTACCCGTTCATGATCGGGTTCACCAGCGTCAGGTTCACGTTGGTGTTGTCGGTGGGCAGGCGGATGGCGTAGGGGGCGACCTGATTGCCGACCATGTGGACGCCATCGGCCACGATGTAGCTCGTCATGCCCGGGACGACCTCCAGGGCCGGGCCGGTCGCGCCAGTCTTGGCCTCGGAGTAGACGCTGCTCAGGTAGAGGTTGCTGACCCCGTTGACGAGCAAGGCAGCGCCGGTGGCACCGTTGGTCGTTGGCTCGATCTGGCTCGCGATGATCGACACCTTGGTCATCTGCGTCTGCCCGTCACCGAGGACGACCTGGTGCTCGGTGTTCCCGTAGATCTGCGAGCCGATGATCTTGCTCTCCTGCACACGCCGCACGAGCCGCAGGCCGATTCGGTTGTTCTTTACCGTGAGGTCGGACATGAGCATCGAGTACGCGTGATCCTCGTTGCCAATACCGATGCCCGGGTCGCCGAGGCAGTTCTGGATCAGCAGGTGCTCGAACCGTGCCCGGATGCCGCCGTACTGGCGGATCCAGATCCCGTAGCCGGCCGTCCCGGCCCCGTCGATGCCGATGTTGGCAATGGTGAAGCCCTCCATACCGCTTGGCAGCACCGTTCCGTCTCCAAGGGTGAGCACCGCCTTGGTACCGGGGACGGCTCGCAACGTGGTCAGGGTGGGCGAGGCACCAATGATCGTGATTGGCCGCGTGATGGTGATGCCGGAGGTGAGGTACGTCCCGGGCGGAAGCATCAGCACCTGGTTCGCCTGCGTGGCAGCGTCAATCGCGCCCTGCAGCGCGACGGTGTCGTCGGTGACGCCGTCGCCCACGGCGGCGAACTGCGCCTTCACGTCGATCACCCCGTTGCCCACGTTGGCCGCTTGGGCGAGGTTGGCCGTGGCCTGAGAGTCGGACGCCGGTCCCAACAGCGTCACCATCAGTACCAGGATGCATGCAATCACCACGACGGCTCGGCGGGCGCCGAACCCCATGATGAGACGGCGAGCGCCGGGCGTGAGCGCACGCTGCCCCGCCGCGCGAGTGTCGTTGTCCATGACTTGTCCCTGCCTGTCCTGCAACCCGGGTGTCGGGTTGCGTGGCCACGTCCACGGGCGTGGTCGTGGCTACCGCTCCACTTCGGATGGGCGGGCGCCCCGTTTCCGCGCGGCTGTCCCGAGCCGCGTTGCCCACCGGCGGGGAACCCGTCACCACGCACATTGTGGCCGTGACGGGGTGTCACCGGACTGATTCGAGTGTCCCGCTCTCCATGAGAGAATAATGTCCCGACGCGGTACTCGTGTCTAGAGCCAGACTAGTACCTGTGTACTCATATCTAGGGTAGGAGTACTACGGTCGCGTGCGTGGCAGGGGTATTGGTGGCGTGGTGGAGAGCAACGGCGCGGCGATAGCCCCCGCCGCGCCGTGGGAGCTGAGGACTAGGCGACGCCGTCCTGGCGAAGCACCGCTATCACGGTCTGCCACAGGATCCGCAGATCGACCCAGAGCGAACGGTTCTTGACGTACTCCAGATCGAGTGCGAGCGTCTCGGTGAACGTAAGTTCATCCCGTCCACTGGCCTTGGCCGGCGAAGTTACCCCCGGCTTGATGCTCAGAATCGTCTCCGCGGCGTCACCGTAGTACGGGAGCATTTCCGGGATCTCCGGCCGGGGACCGACGAGGCTCATGTCGCCCTTCAGCACGTTCCAGAGGTTTGGGAGCTCGTCGATGCTGGTGCGTCGCAAGAACCGCCCGACGCGCGTCACCCGTGGGTCGTCCTTGGGGTGGAAGATGAGCGTGGGCAACTGTTCCGGCGAGTACTTGTAGGCATAGAGCTCGGGAAAGCGCTCCCGCGCGTCGACGTACATCCCCCGGAACTTATAGAGCGTGAAGGGCACGCCATGCTGGCCGACGCGGACCTGGCGGAAGATCGCCGGGCCCGGCGACTCCAGGCGGACGGCGATCGCAGCGGCAGCCATGATCGGGCTGGTGAGGACGAGCCCGATGGTTGCTCCGACGATGTCGATTGCGCGCTTCAGGGTTTCATAGACCGGATGGCCGCCGGCCCACCACCGGACGCCCTCCCGCACCTGGGCCGACCCGGCGGCCACCCGGGCCTGTTCTGCCGGTTCGATGCTCCGGGTCTCACCGCGCATAGTGCGTCACCACCTTCCGCACGGCGGCGATCACGTCCTGCACATCTTCGTCGGTCAACTTGGCCGAGAGCGGCAGCGACACGGTGCGGCTCCCGATCTCCTCGGCGTTCGGGAAGTCGCCCGGCCGATAGCCGTACCGCTTCCGGTAGTAGGCGTGCAGGTGAACCGGGGTGAAGTGGATGCCACTGCCGATGTTCTCCGCGCGCAGCGCCTCGATGAACTGTTCGCGGTCGATGGTGAGCCGCTCCGGCCGGAGCAGGATCGTGTAGAGGTGCCCCGCATGCCGCTCCTCAGGCCGCGCCGGAGCGGGCGTCTCGATCGCCGGCAGGTCGGCGAAGCCCGCATCGTACGCTCGCCAATGCCGCCGCCGGATGGTGAGGTTGGCTTCAATGCGCCGGAGTTGATGCAGGCCGAGCGAGGACTGGAGATCGGTCAGGTTGTATTTGTAGCCCGGCTCGACCGCCTCGTAGGGAGTGAACCCGCTCGCAGAGTAGCGCTTCCAGGCGTCCTTGCTGATGCCGTGGAGGCGCAGGATGCGAAGCCGCTCGGCCGCCGCGTCATCGTTCGTGGTGATCATCCCGCCTTCGGCCGTCGTCATGTTCTTGGTGGCGTAGAAGCTGAAGACGGTGAACTTGCTGATGCTGCCGATCTTCTTGCCGCGCCAGGCCGCCTCGACCGCGTGGGCGGCGTCCTCGATGACGGTCAGACCGTGGCGGTCGGCGATATCGCTGATCGCGTCCATGTCGCAGGGGCGGCCTGCCATATGGACCGGCATAATCGCTCGCGTCCGCGGCGTGATGGCCGCCTCGATCCGAGCCGGGTCGATGTTCTGCGTCTCCCGATCGACGTCGACGAAGACCGGACGCGCGCCGACGTGCTCGATCACGTTGGCCGTCGCGGCGAAGGTGAGGGGTGTGGTGATGACCTCGTCGCCCGGTCCGATGCCACTGGCAATCAGTGACAGGTGGAGCCCCGCGGTGCAGGAGCCGACCGAGACACCGTGCTTGGCGCGGACATACCGGGCGAACTCTTCCTCGAAGCGAAGGCTCTTGGGGCCGAACCCGATCCAGCCCGAGCGCAGGGTATCCACTACCTCCTGGATCTCCTCCTCACCGATGAGCGGTGCGCCGAACACCAGGAACTGGCTTCGAACCGGCTGACCGCCCGCCACGGCGGGAAGGGTTTCTCGTGTTACGGTCATGGTCGACCTCCGTCCTCTCACGTGCCGCTGTGGTGCGGCGGTGCCAGGGGGCCCGGATCTCCGGGCGTGCGAGCGTCAATGAACTCGCCTCGATACGCCTGCTGAGGGTTCCGTCCTCTCTAGCGGCTCGGTCAGCCTGCCTGCGTCGGCCCGCGCCCACCCGCTCGGCGCGGCGCGACCCGCGTGCGGCTCCGGAGCCGCCTCGACCGCCTGGCGCAGGACGGTCTCGAAGGCCCGCGATTGCCGCTGGCGCGATACGTGAGCGGCGACATATCGCTGGCCGTTTTCCCCGAGCTGCCGCGCCAGCGCGGGACGGGCGCGCAGCGCTCGGATGGCCTCCGCCAGTGCGGCCGGATCTTCGGGCGGGACACAGAGTCCGGCGCAGGCGTGCTCGACGACATCGGCTGTCTCGCCCTCGGCGGCGACGATCGCCGGGCGCCCCGCCGCCATGACGTCGAAGACCTTCGACGACAGCGCGAAGTCGCGCAGCCAGTCGGATCGCCGGAGCGTGACCAGGCAGGCGTCGGCCCGCCGGTACAGCGCGGGGAGCAGCCTGCGGGGCACCGGGTCGAGGAACGTGATGTTGGCCAGCCCCCGCTCCCGAGCCTCGGCCACGAGGCGCGGTTTCTCCCCACCGTCGCCGACCAGGAGGAGATGCACGTCCGGCTCGTCGGCCAGGAGCTCGGCGGTGTCAAGGACGGTGTCGAGCGCGTGCGGCAGGCCGTGCGTGCCCGCGTACATCACCACGAATGCGTCCGGGGCAATGCTCTCCAGGCCGGGGATGGTCTCACCCTCCGGTATCGGTGCCTGGAAGAGCTCCACATCCGCGCCGTAGTAGATGAGGTGTAGCCGCTCGGGTGGAATTCCCCGCTCCCGCAGGGCGGCTTCGATGCCGCGGGTGAACGGGACCACCTGCGCCGCGTGGTTCAGTGCGAAGGACGCCAGCGCCCGGGTCACGCGGATGGCGATCGGGTTGCGCATGACGCCGTAGGCCACGGCCTGCTCTGGGATCAAGTCGCCTGCGTTGAGCACGTAGGGCACGCCCCACCAGCGGCCGAGGATGGCGGCGGTGACGCACAGGAAGAGCGGGTGCATGTCGACCACGATGACGTCGGGCCGCCAGGGCAGCCGTGTCGCGGCGGGCAGTGCGCTCAGCGCGAACGACAGGTGGCTCAGGGAGCGGCGCAGGAACCCCCGGTTCGGCGCGGCGTAGAGCCAGGACCGTATCACCGGGATGCCTTCCATTTCCTCCCGCATGAGGACGCGACCACGGTACGCGGCCGGGATCTCCCCGCTCGGGTAGTTCGGGAAGGTCGTCAGGACCGTGACCGCATGGCCCATCTGCTGCAGATCCCTGGCGGTCTCCAGGATCCGGGTCTGCGGCGGACCGATCTCCGGCGGGAAGAAGTGAGTCAGGAACAGGACTCGCACACTCGTCCCCCTCGCAGTGTTCCGTCACGCCTCGCCCAGGACGATCGACCGGACGCTGGCGCCGATGCGCTCCAGATCGTCCTCCGTCAACGCCGGGTGGACCGGCAGCGACAGGACCGACTCCGCGAGCCGCTCGCTCACCGGCAGGCTGGTCGCCCCGTGCTCCGGGGCGAAGACCGGCTGGCGGTGCAGTGGGCGCGGGTAGTGGACGGCCGACTGAATCCCGCGCGCCGCGAGCGCCGCTTGCAGGTCGTCGCGGGTGATCCCGGCCGCTGCAGCGTCGATCTGGATCGTGTACTGGTGGTAGGAATGCTCGACGCCCGGCAGTCTGACCGGCGTCGTGATGCCCGGCAGGCCGGCGAGCAGCGCATCGAGCCGCCGGGCGTTGGCGCGCCGCTGCTCCAGCCAACCCGGCAGTTGGTCGAGCTGCACTAAGCCGATCGCCGCCTGTACGTCGGTCAGGCGGTAGTTCAGGCCCAGCAGCGTGTGCTCGTACTTCCGCTCCTGGCCGTGGCTCCGGAGCAGGCGGAGGCGTTCCGCGAGGGCGTCGTCGTTGGTCGTGATCATGCCGCCCTCGCCGGTCGTCATGTTCTTGGTCGGGTAGAACGAGTAGCAGACCATGTCGGCAAAGCTGCCGACATCGCGCCCGTCGATGCGGGTGCCGTGGGCCTGTGCCGCGTCCCAGACGATACGCAGGCCATGCTCGCGCGCCAGCCGCTGGATGCCGTCCACATCGCAGGCGCCGCCATAGAGGTGGACCGGCGCGATGGCGCGGGTCCGCGGCGTCAGGCGGCGCGCCGCGTCTTCGAGATCGAGCGTGGCGGTGGCCGGATCGACATCGCAGAAGATCGGGCGCCCACCGGCGAACACCACCGTGCTGGCGGTGGCGATGAAGGTGAAGGCCGGGACCAGCACCTCATCTCCCGGCTCCAGGAGCGCCAGCCAGGCGAGATGCAGCGCCGCCGTGCCGGAGCTGACCGCCACGGCGTGGCGTGCTCCAACCATCGCCGCGAAGCGCTCTTCCAACTCGCGGGTGACCTTTCCCTGCCGCACGTTGCCCGAGCGCAGCACGGCCACAGCGGCATCGATCTCTCCCGAGTCGAACCGTACCTGGGCGATCGGGATGACCTTCTCCTCCTGCGGGCTCTGCTTAGTTACCACCGACCGGGCTCCCTTCACGGATGCGTTCAATCACCGCCATGAGCTGCAGCGACTCGGACACGCCGTTCATGGGCGTGCGGTCGCTCCGCAGCGCCTCCAGGAAGTGGCCGAGTTCGCGCTCGAACAGGTTTACGGGAGGGAACTGCTGCGTGTTGTTGCCGAGGTTGAAGACCCCGCGCGGCTCTTTGCAGTAGACGATGGTGGGCAGGTAGTGCAGGATGCTGGTGAAGAGCGAGCCGTTGTCGCCCTGGATCTCGACGTAGTTCATGTAAGACGGCGTCACCAGGTCGCTCTCGCAGACCACCTCGACGTCCCCGACCCGGAGCCGCGCCAGCACGTAGTCCTCGGCGTTAACCCGCACCCGCTCCGATCCGATCTGCCGCTCCGGGAGGAGCGTGGAGCGCCGGAGCAGGTCGACCTCGTCGGGGCACCCGAGGAGCCACTGAATCAGGTCGAGGTTGTGGACCATCATCTCCAGGGTCGCGCCGCCGCCCGACTCGGTCGTGTGCTTCCAGGCACGGTGGCTGCCTCGCCCGCCCAGGCGGAAGATCGCGAAGTAGGGCCGGCCGATGATCCCGTCTTCGAGCACCTGCTTGGCGAACTGGAACGCGGGGTGGAAGCGGTACAGATAGCCGACCATGACGAGGCGACCCGACTCGCGCTGCGCGGCTGCGATCGCTTCGGCCTCCTCGTACGTCCGGCACAGCGGCTTCTCACAGAAGACGTGCTTGCCGCGCTCCAGCGCGGCCAGGACCACGCTCGTGTGGGCGGCGGTCGGCACGCAGACGTCGATTGCGTCGAGCTCCGGGTCGTCGAGCAGATCATCTGGTGAGCCGCGCCATGCGACGCGCTGTGCCTCGGCCAGCCGCTGGGCGGCTGCCGGGTCCTGGTCGGCCACCACGACGGTCGCGCCGAGTTTCCGGTAGGCATCGACATGCCGCTCGGCGATACGCCCACAGCCGATGACCCCGACCCTTGCGGTGGCCTGGCCGTTCTGTGCCGCCGTGGTGGCGTGCGTCTCAAGCGTCATGCACTTCCCTTCCCCTCCATCGATACGAACCCGCGTCAGTGGGCCGGCGCAGCCGGTGGTCTCCCGTCGAGCTCGCGCACATACATCCAGCCGGTTCCTTCCGGCCCGCGCGTCGCGCGGACCGGCCGCCAGCCGAGCCGCTCGTAGAGCCGGCGTGCCGCCGTGTTCTCATCGCGTACCCCGAGCTTGATGACCCGGACACCCCGGCGGGCCATCTCCCCGGTGAAGGCGCGCACCAATAGCTCGCCGATCCCCTGGCGCTGATGCGCCGGATCCACGCCGATCGTCATCAGACTGGCCGGGGGCAGCACGCCCGTGCTGTTGCGGGTGATCGGCGCGGTACGGCGCGCGCCCCGGGTGAGTCCGGCAACCCGCTGCAGCCGCGATAGGAGCGCCAGGGCGAGTTGTGGTTCGCGAAGGACGCGGGCCGCGAGTGCCGGCGCCGCCCATACCAGCCGGCGCCGGAGGAAAACGCGCCAGTGGCGCGTGACGTCCTCGCTGCCGCACACGAAGCCGACGACCGCGCCGGTAGGGCGGTGGAGGCAGACGAATCCGCAACCCTGTGGGTAGTCGAGGAACGCTCGGAAGTAATGCCGGAGCACCCGCTCGCCGAGGCTCGCGAGGAAGGAGTCCTGGAAGCTCGCGATGTGGACGCGCGCGACATCGCCCACGACGCTGGGAGCGAGCGGCGCAATCATGTACAGCCCAGAGTCGACCCCGGACGTCTCGGCGCGTTCATCCGCCGGGCGTGATCGTGGCTGGCTCAGTCGGGACGCCGCTGCCATCGCCGTCACCCCTCTAGCAACCATGACCGCGCCCGGTTCTCGTGGCGGAGTCGCTCCGGCAGGGGCATCACCCGGCCCGGCACCCCGATCACCAGGCTCCACGGCGGGACGTCCTTGGTCACGACGGCGCCCGCCGCGACCATCGACCCGTAGCCGACCCGCACACCCGGCAGCACCACCGCGCGGGCACCGATGGTGACGCTGTCCTCGATGATCGGCCCCGTCGGTTCGTACTCATGACGCAAGCGCAGCGGGTAGCGGTCGTTCGTGAAGACCGCGCCCGGCCCGACGAAGACGTAGTTGCCGATCGACGTGTGGGTCGGGATGTAGACCTGACTCTCGAGCTTGACATAGCTGCCAATCTCGACGTGACCATCGATGGTGGTCCCGGTGCCGACGGTCACATGGTCGCCGATGGTCGTGTGCTCGCGGATCAGGACGTGGTGGCCGCAGCGGAAGTGCGAACCGATGATGACGTCCCCGTAGATGACCGCGAAGCTGCGCACGATGCCGTCGTCGCCGATGATCGTGGGCGCGCAGCCCGGCCGGTAGGGGACGCTCACCTCGGCGTTCGGGTCGATGATCGTCCCGTCTCCGATCCGCATCTCCAGCACCTGTGCCACGGTGTGACTCCCTTCATGTGGGTGCGGCCGCACCCGGTAATCGCTGGCTAGTCACCTGGCAGCGCGCCCGACTCCGCGCGCTCCACTCCAGCCGGGCCGGATCGCGCCTCGTCCGGCGCCAACTGCGCGAAGACGCCGACGTACCCGGGCTCTAGAACCTCCCAGTGGTGGCGCTCCAGGAAGGCGCGCCGGCCGTTCGCGGAAAACCGGGCGGCGAGAGACGGGTCGCGGACCAGCCGCGTGATCGCGGCGGCGATATCGGCCGGGTCGCGCGGGTCGACGACCAGGCCGTACTCCCCGTCGCGAACGAAGCGGCTCATGTTGGGCAGGTTGGAGCAGATGACCGGGAGGCCCCAGGCCATGTACTCGAACAGCTTGACCGGGTGCGTGACGTACTCGGTGTACGGCGTGGGGTGGTAGAGCAGCGAACCGCAGTCGGCCTCTGCCAGGTAGCGGCGCACCTCCGCAGGCCCAACGCGCCCCACCAACCTCACGCGATCCTCGACGCCGAGCGCGGCGATGGCTTCCCGGCACTCCCGCACGAACGGCTCGTCGTCCACCAGACCCAGGAAGGTGGCCCGCACAGGGATCCCGGCGTCCCGCAGCAGCGCGACCGCCTTGATCGTCTCGACCACCGCCACCCGCCGCCGGGTGAAGCCCGTGTAGAGCAGGTGGAACGGCCGGTCGGCGGGCCGCTCCTGGCGGGAGGGCAGCTCGGCCGGTGCGAACGCGAGCCGTGGGTAGTTGGTCAGCAGGCTCGCCGGGCGGCCAACCCGCTGGAAGCGCTCCAGGCATCCACGGTCCACTGCGAAGGCGTGGTCGACGAACAGGCGGATGAGCAGCGCTTCGAGCAGCCAGAAGACGGCGTAGATCAGGCGCGTCGCGACCGGCCCGCGCCGGCTGTTGACCGCGATGGCGAGCGGGTAGTGCTCGCGCGCGTCGTACACCAGCCGCGCACGAGTTAGCAGCTTGACGATGGCGCCGACCAGCAGGCTCTGCAGCTCCATGGCCTGGTAGACATCGGCGCGCTCCCGGAGCGCCAGTCGGAGCAGCCGCGGAAGCGCCTTCAGCTTCTCCCGGCGCGTCCCCCAGCCCATCCGCATCAGGGGCACGACGCGGATCCCCAGCGGGTTGGTGGTCGGGTCCGCCGGGTCCTCGCTCGCCAGGCACGGTGCGATGATGGTGACGGCGTTCCCGGCCCGCTGGAGGCTGGCCGCCTCCTTCCCGTAGAGCGGCTGGCTGAACGCTGAGCGTCCGACCGTCAGGACACAGACCCGCACTCAGTCCCCCATTTCCAGAGCCCCGCCGGGCGGTGCGTCGACGACCGGGCGAGGCGTCGCCGGGCGAGCGGTAGGCGTCTGGAGCCGGCGCCACTCCAGATAGCCCAGCCAGGCCGCGGCCCAGACGTTCAACTCGGGTCGTCCGAAGTTCATGTTGACCATGCTGTGGATCCCCCAGGCGAGCCACAGCCCGAGCACTGCCAGACCCAGTGGATCGCGCCGCCGGACCGCAGCCCAGCCCTGCCGGACCAGGTAGCCGGCCAGGAGGCCGACCGTCCCCAGGCCCAGTAGACCCAGCTTCCAGAACATGAAGGCGATGAAGTTGTGGACGTAGGGCTTGACCGCGAAGTAGTAGCTCGCCGAGGTGAAGAGGAGCGCCTCCTCGAAGTCGCCTCGGGCACCCCAGCCAGCGCCGAGCGGCCCGCCGTAGGCGAAGGCGGTCGCCACCTCCGCCCAGCGGTACCGCAGGGAGGTGTCGAGGACCGCGAACCGCTCCACGGACGCGGCGAGGTAGGCCATGGGTGCGTCCCCGAGCAGCCCGCTCCCGACCAGCCCGGCGAGTGCCGCCACCACCGCCGCACCGACCAGGACCATCCTGCGGCGCGCGCGAGGCAGCCAGCGCCAGGCGACGACCACGCTGTAGGCCGCGACCACGGCTACGATGACGTACCACGCCCGGGCAACCGACAGCAGCATCCGGAAGAGCAGCACTGGGAGCGAGGCCATGAGCAGCAGCCCCATCCATCGGGGCAGCGGTACCAGCAAGAGGAGCGTCATCGCCGCGAGCAAGGCGTAGAAGTAGTCGATGCTCGAAAAGTCGGCGGACATCAGTCGGATCAGCGTCTCGCGGCTACGGAACCACGCGGCGATGTCGAGCAGCGCGGAGACGGTGCCGACTAGCACCATGCCCACCAACAGCCGGAGCCAAGCGTGTTCGCTCCGGAAGGCAAACGCGAAGGCCGGGAACAACGCGAGCGGGACCAGGCGGACAGCCCAGGAGAGGCTCACGTAGACGTCGTGACCCGCGAAGGCGGAGAGCAGCAGCCCCCAGGCAACCAGCACGCCCGTCAGCAGCCAGACCCCGAGCGCCACCGCGGCGAGCCGCTCGATAGGATCCTGTCCATGGCCCCGGCGCGGGCCGCCCTCCAGGAGGAGCGCGATGCCGGACACCGCGAACGAAATGACCAGGAGGGCGTACAGGAGCGCGTCGGCACGCGACTGGAGACTCCTCACCGCCAGCCCCGAGAGCAGCAGCGCCAACAGGCACACCTGCACGGCTCGCTGTGCGGGCGTTACGTCCACGCGGTTGGCCATGGCCCGAGCCACCCCGCTCATGCCTCCACCACCTTCAGCCGCCGAAGTCGCGGCCAGACCAGAAGCGCGTAGAGCGCCCCAACCAGCGAGATTGCGATGGCTTCTCCGATGAGGCTGGTGCCTGCCAGCAACCGTCCAGTGGCAAGGAGTCCCAGACACCCGCTCAGCCCCCACAGCATCGACACAGGTGATGGCACCATACGGGACGCCACGGCGAGTACCGCGCAGTAGGTGGCGACGCCCGCCAGCGTGGCGACCGCTGCGCCTTCGACGCCCAGGACCGGGACGAGGAGATAGACCCCAACAACCATGACCGCGGCGCCGAGCCCCGCCGCCCAGACGAAGACGCCGGTCCGCGCCTCGAACTCACGGCGCTTCCCGCAGAGCTGGCTCAGACCGAAGAGAAACGCCGCGCCCAGCCCGAAGAGCACCAGGTGCCCCGACGCGACGTACTCACTGCGGATGTTCAGCAGCGCCAGGGCGCTCGGGATGACCAGCCCGATCGCGGTAACCAGCGGCAGGAAGACCGCGACGTACGTTCCTCCAAGCGCGCGTGCCCAGGCATTGGCCCCGGCCGGGTCGGTCCCATGGAGCTGGAACAGGCGCGGATTGAGGACGGCGAAGACGAGGTTGTACATTCCCCGCCCGAACTGCAGGCCGATGCTCATCCAGAACGTGTAGATGCCCAGATCCCGGAGGGACACCAGGCCGGCCAGGAGGTAGCGGTCGCCCGACTGAAGCAGCGTGACGATCAGCCCCGACAGCGCGAGCGGGAGACCATAGCCCACGCTGCGCCGGAGCAGCACGCGCGTGCTCTCCTGCGATCCCGCTGCGGGCATCGTGGTGCTGGCGAGCCGCCCCAGGCGCCAGTACTGCCAGGCAAGCACCGGCACGAAGCTGACGGCCGTTCCCATCAGCGCGGCCCCGGCCGGGTCGGTCGCCCGTGGGAGTAGCGCGAGCAGGAGGAGTACCTGAACCACCGCCAGGAGCACGGCGCTCGTGGTGTACCGTCGCTGATCGAACACCCCGCGCAGCGTGCTCTGGAACAGGGTGTAGAGCGCGTTGCCGCAGAGGATGCCGACCGTCCAGGCCAGGTACGACCAGCGGAACCGATCACCCCCGAGCGTGCCGAGCGCCACCGCCAGCGCGGTCGCGATCAACCCTGTGACGGCCACCGTGCCCCACACCAGCCCCAGGTATCGCGGCAGGCGGGAGCCGTCCTCCGGCAAGAACCGGATCACGGCGTTCTGCAGCCAGCCGGTCGCCAGCGCCGCCGCGTAGGTCTGCGACAACCAGAACAGGGTGAAGACACCCATCGCCGCGGCCGGCACGTAGCGGCCCAGGATCAGGCTGACGCCGAAGCCGCGCAGCAACTCGCTCGCGATTCCGGGAGCCAGGCGCGCCGCGTCCGCCACGAGCACGCGTTGGAACGGGCCCTGCACGCGTGCCGCGGCGCTCGTCTCGGTCTCCATCGACCCGCGAACCTTCCCCGCGCCCGCCGCGCGGTATCGCTCCAGCGGGCACCAGGGTTCCGGCACGTGGCCGGAACCCGGACCCGCCACACTGCGACGCCGCCGGCGTGACCGGCGCGACTAGGCGATGGCTTCTTCCCGAGTCCGCGCCGGCCGCCAGGTGATGCGGGGGACGATCCGGTCCCTCACGACCCGATCGCGATACCGCTGGATCACCCGCAGCATCGACTCGACAAGCTCCTCCGAGAGGTAGTGCGGCTTCAGGCCGAGGTCGATGAGCTTGGTGTGCTTCGCGTTGTAGTAGTGTTCCTCCTGCTCGACGCGCGGGTCGGGGATTGGGCGGATCTCCGGCTGGAGGCCCAACTCCGTCCCGGCCTTCGCCACCACCTCGGCCAACTGCATCACCGTGAACTGCTCGGTGAACTGGTTGAAGACCCGATACTCGCCCTCCGCCGGAGGGTTGTTGGCGGTCAACTCCACGCACTGTAGCGTGTCCTTGATGTTGAGGAAGCCGCGCGTCTGGCCGCCCTTGCCGTAGACGGTGAGCGGGTGGCCGATCACGGCCTGGACGCAGAAGCGGTTCAGGGCCGTGCCGAAGCACTCGTCATAATCGAAGCGCGTGATCAGCCGCTCGTCCTGAACGGTCTCGTCGGTCTCGATACCGTACACGACGCCCTGGTTGAGGTCGGTGCAGCGCAGCCCCCAGGAGCGGCAGGCGAACTGGATATTGTGGCTGTCGTGGACTTTGGACAGGTGATAGAACGAGCCGGGCTGCTTGGGGAAGGGCAGGACGTCGGAGCGCCCGTTGTGGTGGATCTCGATGAAGCCTTCCTCAATATCGATGTTGGGCGTGCCGTACTCGCCCATGGTCCCCAGTTTGATCAGGTGACACTCGGGCGCATGATCGCGCAGGGCGAAGAGCAGGTTGAGCGTACCCACCACGTTGTTGGTCTGGGTGAAGACCGCGTGAGCGCGGTCGATCATCGAGTAGGGGGCGCTGGGTTGTTCGGCGTAGTGGATCACCGCATCCGGCGCGAAGTCGCGGATGACCGGCTCCAGGAAGCTGTAGTCGGTGATATCGCCGATGAAGACCTGAAGCTCTCGCCCGCTCACCTCTCGCCACGCACGGACGCGCTCCTGGAGCGGGCGGATCGGCGTAAGGCTGTCAGTCCCGAGCTCCACGTGGTAATGGCGGCGAAGGAAGTTGTCCACGATGCCGACCTCGTGGCCGCGCGCGGAGAAGCGCAGGGCCGTCGGCCAGCCCAGGTACCCATCGCCGCCAAGCACGAGAATTCGCACAGTCCTTCCCCTTCCTACGATTCCCCGCCGTGGTCATGCCGAGCCAGAGCCGGTGCCCCGAACCTCGGCGTCCCCCGGCGCCCCGCAGGCTCTTGGGCGCTCCCACGGCGGTGTGACCCGATCCGTCGCCGTTATGCGGCCCGTAGGGCGCGCGCCCACCTACCCGGGCAGCAGCCCGGTGCCGCGACTCGCACCAATGGGTTGCAAGCCACCGTGTGCAACCCGGTGGAGTCCGGCCTTCTGTGCAAGCGAGCGTGCGCGCTTCCTACGACCGTCCTTGGGGCAATCCCAAGAACCAGCGTTATAGCTTGCAAGTCGCGTTCCAGACGGCTCGAATGAAACGTTTGCTGGACGCAATTTACCTAGGAAATTTTGGTTACCCTGCGGCTAGCCAATTGGTGCTATGCACCCATTAGGATGGCCGGCCCAATCGCGGCGCCGTGGCGCGGACAGGTGAGTGCACGCCCCCTCGGAGTCCTCCACCGCCCGCAGCGGCGTGCGGGTACAGCGCAGGGACTCCGTGGGCGACGCAGCGTGCGAGAACGCGGAGCTCGGGGGCAGGGGAATACAAGACGATTGGCAACGGGGTGGCAACAGACAACCGTGGACGGAGCAGCCGAACACCTGCTATGCCGTTCGCTATTCGCGCCTGGATGCGGGAAAAGGGGGGTGAGCCCGCTGGGATTCGAACCCAGGACCCACGGATTAAAAGTCCGCTGCTCTACCGCTGAGCTACGGGCCCGCGCGAGGAATCTCTTTCGTAATTCTACCGCATTCGGTCGATCCGAGGCTGGCGCGGCGTCGGGCCGGCAGGGCGTGGCGGGCTGGCGGGGTGGATGCCGTATGCTTTGGGCGCGCGGCAGGGGCTACGCGGGCGGCGCCAATGAGAGGAGCCGATGGTGGTACTGGATGAGGCGACGGCGTACCGACTGGTGACGGAGGCGATCGAGCGCGTCGGGGGGACGAGGCGGATCCACGGGAACCCGCGGCACCCGTTCTCGTTCGACGCCACGCGCGAAGTCGAGGTTCAGGGCTACACCGTGCTGATCCGCTACGGGGAGATCTCGAGCCCGGCGGTGGCCGAGGTCGAGGGCTATGTGTTCGAGATCCTCGCCGATGAGGTCGTGAAGCTCTTCGGGCCGTAGGGGACGCGGAACGGAGCGGGTCGGTGACACGGGTAGGGAGGACCGGGGATCTCGTGGCCCGCGTGGCGCTCGGCGCGGGATTGGCCGGCGTGGTCGCCGTGGCCGGGTGGCGGCGAGGAGCGCTGACGGCTGACGGTGCGGCGGCAGCGGTGGCGGTCGGGACGCCGGTGTTCGCCGTCGGGGGCGGGCGTTGGGCTGCGGTGCTGGTGGGGTTCTTCACGCTGTCGAGTGCGCTGTCGCAGGTGGGACGGGAGCGGAAGGCTCCGATGGCGGCCGTGGCGAGCAAGGGATCCCGGCGGGATGCGGGACAGGTGCTCGCCAACGGCGGGGTGGCAGCGGGCGCCGCGGTCGTGGCAGGGATCACCGGGAAGCCGGAGGTGGCCTTCCCCGCCTACCTCGGCGCGATGGCGGCCGCCACGAGCGACACCTGGGCGACCGAGATCGGGATGCTGAGCCGGCGGCCGCCACGGTCGATCGTGACCTTGCGCCGGGTGCGGCCGGGGATGTCGGGTGGCGTTACCCCGCTGGGGCTCGCGGCGGCCGCCGCGGGTGGCGCGACGATCGGGCTGATCGGCTCGCTCCGGAGGCCGCGATGGGGGCTGGTGACGCTGGGCACGCTCGCGGGTCTGGCGGGTTCGCTGGCGGACAGCGTCGCGGGAGCCACGGTGCAGGGTGTCTACCGGTGCCCGCGTTGCGGGGAGGAGACGGAGCGGCGGGTGCATCCCTGCGGCACACCGACGATCCCGGTGCGCGGTGTGGCCTGGATCGATAATGACGTGGTGAACCTGTTCGGGTCTGTGGTGGGTGCGGTGACCGCGCTGGTGCTGGCGCGGCGGCCCGGCCGCCGGGGGTGACGGTCCACGCCCCGGCGGCACGGGACGGGCTGACACTGCTACCCGAGGTCGAGGAGCGCCTCCTGCGGCTCCTTGCGGCGGCCGAGGAAGATCGGGGTGTCCACCTTCGTGTAGATCCGCACTTCGGCTGCGCGGAGGCGCTGGACCATCGCGACGAGCTGCGCCGGGTCGTCGTCCTCAAGCGCAACGACGAACTCCTGATCGGCGATGCCGAACGAGCTCACGGTGTTGGTCAGGATCGTCGGGAACTCCCGGCCCAGCTCCCCGTGGACCAGCATCAACTCACGGCGCTTCTCGAACGGCAGCAGATACCACTCGGGCGTCTTCGTGAAGGGGTAGACGCTGAGATACTTCTTCGGCGGCACGCCCTTGAGGAAGGCCGGTCCGTGCTCGGGGTCGTACTGGGAGGCCGTCGCCAAGCCCAGATAGGCGTGGCGCATCTCCAGGTGCTGCCCGAGCGGCGTGCGGTTGAGGTCGACGGCAAGCGCCTGCAGCGCGTCGACGTCATCCGCGATGGTCCAGAGGATGAGGTCCACGTCCGCGCTGAAGCCCACGGTGGAGTAGGCCGCGCGGAGTGTGACGGTGTCGCGGTGCGCATCGAGCGTGCGCAGGAAGGCATCGCGCCCTTCCGTGCGCTCGGCGTCGGCCAGCGTGCGCCACTCCGGCCGCGCCTTGTAGAGCCAGAAGACCGTGAAACGGGTCGAACCGCTCATCAGAGTGGGGACTCCTCTCCTGCACCCAGGTGGGCCAGTGCCCACTATCCGGCCGGATTGTAGCACCGGGAGCGGGGTCGGGTCTTATGTCTCGCTCTCCGGGCTGACCACGACGACCGCCATCCGGTCGGGCAGGAGGTAGCGCGCGGCCGCGTCACGGATCTGCTCGCGTGTCAGCGCGTTCAGCCGGCCCGGCAGTTGCTCGACGTAATCGAGCTCAAAGCCGTAGAAGGCGATGTCGAGCATGATCGAGGCGATGGCGCCGCTGCTCTCCAGGCCGAGCGGGAGGCTGCCGATGAGGTAGCTCTTGGCGTCGGCCAGCTCCTCATCCTCCACGAGTTCCTCGCGGAGACGCTCGACCTCAGCGATGATGCTCTCTACGGCACGCTCGACATTCACCGGGTTGACGCCCGCGTATGCCGCCCAGAGTCCCCGGCCCAGGCTTGCTTCCAGGGTGCTGTAGACGTAGTAGGCCATCCCCTGGCGTTCCCGGACCCGCGCACCGAGGCGCCCCATGAGCCCGAGGCGACCGAGGATGACGTTAGCGACGCGCAGGGCGTGGTAGTCGGGGTCCTTCCAGGCGAGCGCCGGGAGGCCGAGGGCGATGTCGGCCTGGCTCTTCCCGGCAATCTGCTCCTCGCGCCGCACGCGCGACGGCGGTGGGTCGACCGGCGCGATCTCCGGCGCGGGCGCGGCATCGCTCGGCTCCCAGCCCTCGAAGGCTCGCGCGACGTGCTCCCAGGCGGCTTCGACGGGGACGCCACCCGCCACGGCCAGGATGGCGCGGTTCGGCCGGTAGAGGCGGCGGTGGAAGTCCGCCAGGTGGTCGCGGTTCATGCCGGTCAGCGTCTCCTCCGTGCCAATCGCCCGGTGGTGGTACGGATGTCCCTCCGGGTAGAGCGTGGCCCGCAGGGTGTAGGCGGCCTGAGCACGGGTGTCGTTGAGCATCTGCCGCAGTGCGGTCAGCGACTGCTCCCGCATCCGGTCGATTTCCGCCTCGGGGAAGGTCGGCTCGCGCACGACCTCCGCCAACAGTTCGGCCAGCCGCCCGACATCCTCCTTAAGGCACGTCGCCCGGATGTCGACATAGTCGCGCCCGGGACTGACCGACAGGGCGGCCCCCAGGCTGTCGAGCTCCTCATTCAGCTCGGCGAACGAGCGGTGTGAGGTGCCGCGCGGGAGCATCTGCGCGGTGAACCGCGCCAGGCCCGGCGTCTCGCCGTCCGCGATCGCGCCGGCCGGCAGGCGCAGCTCGAGCACCGCCGCGTCGCTGGTCGGGTCGTGGTGCCCCAGCAGGCGGAGCCCGCTGTCCAGCGTCCGCTCCTGGATGTCGAGTTTCGGCGCGGGTAGCGAGTCGGGGCGACCGCCCGGTGCATCCGAGAAGAAGTGCGGGCGAACCGGCAGCGGGCCGATATCGGCCGCGGGGACCGCCGGCGCGGGGGCGGTCGGTTCGAGCCAGCCCACCGTCGCCCGGTCCGGCGTGACGTAGGTGCGCGCGACCCGGAGCAGGTCGTCCGGGGTCACCGCCGCCAGGCGGTCAACGAAAGTATCGGGGTCGACGCCGGGTGCCACCGTGTGGAGCGAGCCGAGCCAGTACGCCTGACTGCTGACGCTCTCCCCGGCGTATGCGAACTGGGCGCGGAGCTGCTTGATCGCGCGTGCCAGCTCGTCCTCGGGCACCGGCTCCTCGCGCAGCCGGGCCAGCTCCTCCTGGACGATCGCCTCGACGCGTGCCGGCTCGGTGCTCGGCACGAGCGTGGCTGAGACGCTAAAGAGGTAGGGGTCGATGGTGAGCGAGAAGGAGGAGCCTGCCGCGCTGCACAGGCCGCTGGCGACGAGGGCGCGGTAGAGCCGTGAACTGCGACCCATGCCGCCACCGCCGCCGTAGCCCATCGCTTTCCCGCCGGAGAGGACGGTGTCGAGCACCACCATCGGCAGGGCGTCGGGATCCTCGGCGCGCGGGGCGTGGAAGGCCATCAACATCGTCGCCGTCGGCGCCGGGCGGCGCACCACCACGCGGCGTTCCCCGCTCTGGGGTGGCTCCACCGTGCGCACCGGAGGCGGCTCCGGGCCGGATGGGATGGCGCCGAACCGCCGCTCGATCTCGGCCAGGATCGCCTCGGCGTCGACA
Organism: Sphaerobacter sp.; assembly: GCF_019683595.1. Taxonomy (GTDB): domain Bacteria; phylum Chloroflexota; class Chloroflexia; order Thermomicrobiales; family Thermomicrobiaceae; genus Sphaerobacter. Next base: position 24,394 of record NZ_JADGHZ010000016.1, read on the forward strand.
TCGCCCACGACCACCACGGTCGCGTTGTTCGGCGTGTAGTAGGTGCGGTAGTGGCGATACAGGTCGTCACGCGTGATCTGGCGCAGGTCGGACGTGAACCCGATGACCCCCTGGCCATAGGGGTGCGCGCGGAAGGCCGCCCCGATCACTTCCTCACGAAGGTGGAAGGTGGGCTGGTTCTCGTTCCCCTCCCGCTCGGAGAGGATCACCGTGCGCTCGCTCTCGACCTCGCTCGGGTCGAAGACGGCGTTCTGCATGCGGTCCGATTCGATATCGGCGCCGAGGAGGATCTGCGGCGCGGGCAACGTCTCGAAGTAGGCGGTGTAGTCGATCCAGGTGAAGCCGTTCAGCGTGCCGCCGTGCTTGTTCACCTCCCGGAAGATCTCGCCCGGCTGGTAGGTGGGCGTCCCCTTGAAGACCATATGCTCAACCCAGTGGGAGATGCCCGTGATGCCGGGGACCTCGTTGCGGCCGCCGACGCGGTACCAGACCCAGAAGGAGGCCACCGGCGCCCGGTGGACCTCACGGATGAGGACGGTGAGCCCGTTGTCCAGTGTCGCCTTTAGTGTCTGCGCGACGTCCGCCATGTTCCCTCCCACCGGCTACGCCCGGTCCCAGTACGCGACGGTCGTGTCGCCTCCGCATGCCTTGCGCCTTCGTTATACCACCGCGCCGGTTCGTGCCGGCTTATCGCGGGCACGGCCGAGGGTGGCGCACCGCAGTGGGTTGGGGCCAGGCCGGCGTGGTACCGTTGTGACGAGCGGTTCGTGGTGGATTTGAGGCGTGCCTGCCTGTACACCGGAGCAGGGCGAGATCGTGCCTCAGCCGCGTCGTCACCGGGGCGTACGGTGGGCTCGGAGCGCCGAGCGGTTCCGCCCGCGCGATCGGTCCGTGCACTGCTCCCCGTAGCTCCGGTCCGTCAGTCTCTTGCCGGTGGTTGGTCCTAGCCCGGCGACTCACCGTGGTCTTGGAAATTGGCTGCGCGTGACTTCAGGAAGTTGCTGTCGGCTCCGCTCTCGTAGATGTGCTCGATGTGCTGCCAGGCTTGTGAGGGGATCGCCTCCGCGACCTCCTTTGCCGAGTGGAAGGTTCGATCTGGCAGGTGGTCGGCCAGCACCTGGCGAACGGTGGGCGCCATGCGGAAGTGCTCCATGAGCGCCTCACGCGACCATGCATGGGACCAGTTCAATTGGCTGAGCTCACGCTCGATAATGTTTCTTGCGGGGTGTGGCATTGCGGCCTCCCTTCGGGCTACCGTGATCCAGGCGCTGACGCATCGCACCTCGCGTGCCCTTCCTTCCGCGATCGCGCGTGGGGAAAGGCAGACGAAGTGAGGAGGAGACCATGCGCGAGAAGGTGGTCATGCGGGCACCCGGCTTCGTGCTCGAAGTCGGCCAGGTGACGACCGGCTTCGGTCCAATCTGGGTCGCGGCCGGGACTCGCGGGCTGCGGGTGGTCACCGTTCCGGGCCGCACACGGGAGGAGTGCCTGCGTGAGGCGCTGCGGCACGGTCAGGACGTTCCCATCGTCGACGGCGGACCGCTGGTGGAACAGGCTCGGGAGGAGTTGACCGCCTATTTCGAAGGGCGGCTGCAGCGCTTCACCGTGCCGCTCGACCCAGTGGGCACGGCGTTCCAGCGGCGGGTCTGGGCGGAGGTGGCGGCGATCCCATATGGCGAGACGGCGACGTACCGGCAGATCGCCGAGCGGATCGGGAACCCGCGTGCGGTCCGCGCGGTCGGTGCGGCGAACGGAGCGAATCCGCTGGCCATTATCATCCCCTGCCACCGCGTTGTCGGCAGCGACGGCTCCCTCACGGGCTACGGCGGCGGGCTCGCGGTGAAGCGGGCGCTGCTGGACCTGGAGGCGCGCTGCCGCGCGGCGCGGCCGTGACGGCGGGTGTGGGTGGTCCGATGATCCGTGACGCTTCCACCCCGGTGATCTCCCGGATGTCGTCCTGAGCGGAGCCGCGCCTGGCCGGCTGCTGTGCGCGGAGGAGTCGAAGGATCCGGCGGTCAGACGACACGACCGCCACGGCCGTGACACCGTGCGAGCGATGCGGCAGGACACCGTGTGGCCGCGCCGGAATCGGCGCGGCCACGATGCCCTCGATACGGCCTCCGCTCGTGCGGGCGCTAAGCCTCGGTCACGAGGCGGCGCAGCACCATCTGCAGGATCCCGCCGTGGCGGTAGTACTCGAGCTCGGTCGGGCTGTCGAGCCGCACGAGCACCTGGAACTCGAACGTGCTGCCGTCCTCGCGGGTGGCGCGCACCGGGAGCGTCTGGCCCGGCGTGAGCCCGTCGGCGATGCCGCGGATCTCGTACACCTCGCGGCCGGTCAGACCGAGGCTCTCGGCGCTCTGCCCCTGGAGGAACTGGAGCGGGAGGACGCCCATCCCGATCAAGTTGCTCCGGTGGATGCGCTCGTAGCTCTCGGCGATGACGGCCCGGACGCCGAGCAGCCGCGTCCCCTTTGCCGCCCAGTCGCGGGAGCTGCCAGAGCCGTACTCCTTCCCGGCCAGCACCAGGAGCGGCGTGCCCTCCTCCTGGTACCGCATGGCGGCGTCGTAGACCGACATCACTTCGCCCGTGGGCAGGTGCGTCGTCCAGTTGCCCTCGCGGCCGTCCGCCAGCCGGTTGCGCAGCCGGATATTGGCGAAGGTGCCCCGCACCATCACCTCGTGGTTGCCGCGGCGCGAGCCGTAGCTATTGAAGTTCCGCGGCTGCACGTCGTTGAGGACGAGATAGCGCCCGGCCGGGCTGTTGACCGGGATCGACCCGGCGGGCGAGATGTGGTCGGTTGTAACCGAGTCGCCCAGGTAGCACAGCACCCGCGCCCCGGTGATATCGGTCAGTGGCTCCGGCTCCAGCGTGAGGTTCTGGAAGAAGGTTGGCTCGCGGACGTAGGTCGACTCGGGATCCCACTCGAACAGGTCACCCTGCTCGGGGAGCGGGAGAGCCTGCCAGTGCTCGTCACCGGTGAAGACGTCGGCGTAGCGCTCACGGAACAGCTCCGGGGTGATGGCGCGCGCGATCGTCTCCTGGATCTCCTCCCGCGACGGCCAGATGTCACGCAGGTAGACCGGTTCGCCGTTCGGGTCGTGACCGATCGGGTCGCGGGTCAGATCGATGTTCAGCGTCCCGGCGAGGGCGTAGGCGACCACGAGCGGCGGCGACGCAAGGTAGCTCGCGCGGGCCTGCGGGTGGATTCGCCCCTCGAAGTTGCGGTTCCCGGAGAGGACGGCGGCGACGACGAGATCATGCTCCTGCACCGCCTCGGCCACAGGCTCGGGCAGCGGTCCGCTGTTCCCGATGCAGGTGGTGCAGCCGTAGCCGACGAGGTGGAAGCGGAGCGCCTCGAGATACGGCGTCAGCCCGGCCCGATCGAGGTAAGCGGTGACGACGCGCGAGCCGGGCGCCAGGCTCGTCTTGACCGCCGGGTTGACATCGAGGCCGCGCTCGACCGCCTTCTTGGCGAGCAAACCGGCCGCGATCATCACCTCCGGGTTCGAGGTGTTGGTGCAGCTCGTGATCGCAGCGATCACCACCGAGCCGTGGTTGAGCTCCACGACCTGATCGTCGATGCGAACCGGGACACCACCGGACGGCGGCGCTGCGGTGGCCACGGCTGCAGTCTCCCCAGCAACTGCCTCCATCGGCTGCGTCGAGGCGGTGCCGCCCGCCGCCGCCTCCGCGGCGCCGATGCGGTCCTTGAACGCCTCGCGCAGGCTCTGGCTGACACGGGAGAGGGGGACGCGGTCCTGCGGCCGACGCGGCCCGGCCACGCTCGGCTCCAGGGTGGAGAGGTCGAGCTCGACGATCTGGTCGAACACCGGCTCGGGCGAGTCGGCGGTGCGGAACAGGCCCTGCTCCTTGGCATACCGCTCGACGAGATCCACCAGCTCCTCGCTCCGGCCGGTAAAGCGCAGGTAGTTGAGCGTCTCGTCGTCGATCGGGAACATCGTCGCGGTTGCGCCGTACTCAGGCGACATGTTGGAGATCGTCGCCCGGTCGGGCAGGCTCAAGTGGCGCACACTCGGGCCGAAGAACTCCACGAACCGGCCGACCACGCCGGTCTGGCGCAGGAGCTGGGTCACCGTGAGAACCAGGTCGGTCGCGGTGACACCCTCCGGCGGCTCACCGACGAGGCGGAAGCCGATGACCTCGGGCGTGAGCAGGTAGATCGGCTGCCCCAGCAGGACCGCCTCGGCCTCAATACCACCGACACCCCAGGCGAGCACGCCGAGGCCGTTCACCATCGTCGTGTGGGAGTCGGTGCCGACGAGCGTATCGGGGAACGCGACCGTCTCGGAGTCGATCTCGCGCGCGGTGACCACCGTGGCCAGGTACTCGAGGTTCACCTGGTGGACGATGCCAGTGCCGGGCGGGACGACGCGGAAGTTTTGGAACGCGCTCTGTGCCCAGCGCAGAAGGGCATACCGCTCGCGGTTGCGCTCGTATTCGCGCTCGACATTGCGCCGGAAGGCGATGCGAGAGCCGAACACGTCAACCTGGACCGAGTGGTCGATCACGAGATCGGCCGGGACGAGTGGGTTGATGCGTTTCGGATCGCCGCCGAGGCGCTTGACCGCGTCGCGCATCGCCGCCAGATCGACCACGGCGGGGACACCGGTGAAGTCCTGCAGGAGCACGCGGCCGGGGAGGAATGGGAACTCACGGACGGCTCGCTCCCCCGGTTTCCACTGGGCGAGCGTTGTGACGTCCTCCGCGCTGAAGGGTTCGTTGCCCGCGTTGCGTAACACGTTCTCCAACAGCACCTTGATGGTGTACGGCAGGCGGTCGAGCCCGACTGCTACCTGATCCGCGATGGCGTCGAGGCGGTAGTACGTGACGGTCTGGTGCGGTGTGGAGAGTACCGCGCGTGCGCCGAAGGGGTCACGGGTGGCTGCCATCTAGTCCTCCCTCTCGTACCGTGAGAGCGACGGCCGGTTGTCCTGCACTCGTCACGCATCGCAAGAGCCCATCCCGGGCGCGGGCGCGCAAGGCGGATACGGGACTTGGCGCGCCCGGTGTCTCCAGAATACCACGGCTTTCGCGGCAGGGATGCCGAATAAGTCTGGTTGACTGGCATGGATCGCTGAATCAGGGCACATCGCGATTCGGCCGGGCGCGTGTACCACACCGTTCAACGACTGGGAACGCCGCTCCCATCCCGCAGGTTGGCGCGGTGCACTATCATGACACCGAACGGCGGTACAAGCAGCGTGGCATCATTCGGTGGTACCAACCTGGGGATGGTATGCAGGAGCACCTCACCGGTGGAACAACGAGGCAGTGATATGAAGCCGCAAGCCGATGGGGTCGATGGGCGGGTGCGCCCCCCGTGGCAACCACCTGACCCACTGGCGGGCGCCCAGGGGGATGCGCTGGCCCGGTCCGATATGCGGAAGCGTCGCCGGCGGATCGCGACGATTCTGCTCCTGCTGCTGGAAGCGGCCGGCCTGATCGCGACCGTGGTCGTGGTCGGGCAGGGCGTGGACTGGAAGCTGGAGGAGACGCGCGAGGTCCCGTCGGCCCTAGCAACGGACTGGGTCTTCCTCGCGGGGACGGGCGTACCGGTTGCGATTCTGGCGGTGCTGGCGGCACTGGCGCTGGCACTGCGCTTCTCGTCGGGGTGGACGTTGGCGATGCTGGCGCAGGGATTACTGTTGTTCAACTGCCTGGTGACGTACTTCGGACAACGGCTGGACGTGATCTACCCGCTGATGGTGGTTGGCATCCTGCTAGTCCTCTACCTGAACTCGTACGCCGTGCGGACGGCGCTGCAGCCGCAGCCGCCCCAGCCCGAACCTCGGGATGGAGCATGAGCGCGGAGACCGATCGGGCCCTGCTCCGGCGCTTCGAGCCGATCGCTCGCTATACGCGCGGCGAGCAGTTCTACCCGCTCTACGTCGAGCCGTATGTCCGCCGCTCCGGCCTGTGGGTCCGCCACCGGAACGGCGACTCGGTGCTGCTGGTGCCGCCGGGCGAGTTGACGCTCGAACGCCTGGGAGAGCAGCGCGCCGACGGCTTCCATTCGGTCCAGTTCCTCAAGCTGACCGACCCGCTCACCGTCGCGGAGCTGGCCACCTACCGGCTTGAACGCCTCCGGGAGCGGAAAGAGCCGTCGGAGGTGTTCCACGCGGGGCAGGGGCGGCTGGCGCGCGTCGGCTACATCTCCCGCCTCGGCGCCGCGGCGTTCTCCCTCTCCCTCCTGGCGCGGGGGCGGGTGCCCGGCGACACGGCCGCGGCCGCGGCCATCGTGTACGACGCGATCCGTCGGGAGCACCCGGAGTTTCGCTACCACGGACGGGTGGTGCGGCAGGCGGGGTGGGTCGTTCTCCAGTACTGGTTCTTCTACGTCTTCAACGACTGGCGCACCGGGTTCTTCGGCGCCAACGACCACGAAGCCGACTGGGAGATGATCAGCATCTACCTGGCCGAGTCTCCCGAAGGCGAACTGGCGCCGCAGTGGGTCGCTTACGCCAGCCACGACTACCACGGCGACGACCTGCGCCGGCGCTGGGATGATCCGGAGTTGGAGAAGATCGGCGAGCACCCGGTGATCTACGTCGGCGCCGGGTCGCATGCGTCCTACTTCGCGCCCGGTGAATACCTCACCGAGCTTGAAGTGCCCTATCTCAACCGCGTGTCGCGCGTGGTCGAACGGGTCCAGGCGGTCTGGTACGAACGCCTCCGGCAGTATCGGGCGAACACCGACTCGGACGACACGCGGCACGGTGTGAACCTGCGCATCCCGTTCGTCGACTACGCCCGCGGGGATGGGCTGACGATCGGCCCGGGCCAGAACGCCGAGTGGGGCGAACCGGTGCTGATCGAGCCGCCGCCCTCCTGGGTGTCCGGCTACCGTGGGCTGTGGGGCTACCACGCGCGCGACCCCTTCGCCGGTGAGGATGCCCCGGCCGGACCGATGTACAACCGCGATGGGACTACGCGCCGCTCCTGGTATGACCCCGTCGGCTGGGCGGGGCTCGACAAGGTTCCGACGCCGCGCGATCTGCTCCCGACCATCCAGGGACGCATCGCCTCGATACGCGATCGCCAGCGGGAAGCCGCGGAGGCCATCGAGGCCAAGCAGCGCGAGTTGCAGGGGATCGGCGTGGAGATCGCCGCGATGGTGGGCCAGCCGCACCTCCGCGTTGCCTACGAATCGGCCAGCCGGCGCCTCGCGTCCCTTTCCGACGAGGTTTCCCGCCTTCGCGCGCAGGTGGCCGAGGACGAGGCGCTCCTGGAGGCCCTCACCAACCATGCGCGGGAGCTGGAGGCGGGGATGCCTACCGACCCGCGAGCGCACATCCGCCGGGCTGCTCGCCCCGTGTCGGAGCGACAGCTCCGAGCGGCGCGCCTGGCAGAAATCTGGGCGGCCATCAGCATCGGGGTTCTGCTCGTCAGCGTCGTCGCGCTGGCCTATTTCGAGCGACAGTACCTCTTCATCGGGCTCGTCTACGCGGTCGCGCTCTTCGCCCTCATTGAGGCAGCCTTCCGCGGCCAGATCGGCCGGCTCATCACCGGGCTGACGGTCGTCCTGGCGCTCGTGTCGGCCGGCGTGCTCGTCTTCGAATTTTTCTGGCAGATCTCTCTCGGCATCGTCGTGCTGATCGGCCTCTACATCCTCATCATCAACCTGCGCGAGCTGCGGCGGTAGCGACGCTGGCTGACGTTCACGGCAAGCGACGCAGAGCGTGGTAGGCGCTCTCGCGTGTCCTCCGGAGCGATGCGAAGGATCTCTTCGTGGCCGCACTGGCCGGAGAATCTCCGCTCCGTTCGAGAGGACAGCGCAACAACGCTAACCCGCACACAAATGCGGCCCGGAGGAGAAATGCCGGGCGTCCGCAGTGTTCGAGAGAGTAGGAGGCGCAACCCGAGCCGCGTTCAGCCAACTGCGGGGCGTAATACGACATATCCCAACAGCACACACCAAACTCCCAATACCGCTAACCGCGACTGTCAGCCACCCCGCACCGCACGGTGGCCTGCGGTGCGGACTCCGGAGGCCGCGACTCATTACGTTGGTGTTATCGGGACAGGTACCGCTCCGGGTCGGCGGCGAACTGGCGGCGGCACGAGGGGCAGCAGAAGTAGTAGCGCGTGCCCTGGTAGTCGTAGGTATGGCGGGCAGTCGTGATCTCGACCGCCATGCCGCAGACGGGGTCGATCGCCTGGGTCGCCACGGGATCCGCCTCGACCACCGGCATTGCGACCGTCGGCGTCGCGTCCTTCGGCGCCAATTCGGCGCGTTTGGCGATGATCTCGGCCAGGATGCTGACCGCGATCTCCTCCGGGGCGGTGGCGGCGATGTCGAAGCCGGCCGGCGCCTTGACTCGCGCGAGCAGGTCATCGGGGATGCCGCTGGCGCGCAGGGTGTCACGCATGGTTTCGAAGCGGCGGCTGCTCGCGACCAGCGCGACGAAACCGACACCCGCCCGCAGCGCCTGCTCGACCGCGTCCTCGTCGTAGACCCCCATCGTCGCCACGACCGCGACGGCAGGCCCGCCCGCGGCCGCTGCACCGATGTCGAGGTCGTCGAGGACGACATCCGCCTCAGAAGGAGCGCTCTCGGTCGCGCCGGGCCGGGAAGCGATCACGCGGTAGCCCATGACGTGGCCCAGGCGCACCAGCGCGTCGGCGACCGGACTCTCGCCGAAGACGATCAGCCGCAGCGGGGGCAGGAACGGTTCCAAGAACACCTCCAGCGCGCCGCCGCTGTGGCACGTGAGCGGCGCGGTCACAACATCCGGCCGGTCGGCCGGACCGCGGCCGTCCGGGCTGAGGCGGAGGGTCCGCGGCCGTCCTTCGGCCAGGGCTTCCAGTGCCTGGCGCACGACCGTCGGCTGCGCGCAGCTCCCACCGACCCAGCCGAAGAGCGCACCGTCCGGCGTCACGATACCCTTGGCGCCCGGCCGCGCCGAAGTGGGACGCTGGCTCCAGACAACGGTCGCCAGCACGAAGGGCTCGCCCGCCTGCTTGAGCGCTGCCGCGCGGGCGAAGATGTCCTCACTGACCCTCCGCAGCGCAGGTTGGGTCGTGGTACCGGACCGCTCGCCGTGTTCCGTCATCGGGGTTCCGTACCTTCGGTGGGGTGGGGCGTCACGATCGTGATCGCGACACCCCAGAGTATCCAGTGCTACTCGGCGACACCCTTTTCCTGGAGGATCTGATAGACCTTCCAGGGCGTGATCGGGATGTCGATGTGGCGGACGCCGAGGTGGCTGAGCGCGTCCACGACGGCATTCACGATCGCCGGGGGCGCACCGACCGTTGGGCTCTCGCCCACGCCCTTGGCCCCGATCGGGTGATGGGGCGACGGCGTCACGGTCTTCTCGGTCCGCCAGTTCGGCGTCTCCATGGCCGTCGGAACCAGGTAGTCCATGAACGTGCCGGTGAGCATCGTGCCGTTTTCGTCGTACACGATCTCCTCAAAGAGCGCCGGCGCCAGCCCCATCGTCAGCCCGCCGTGGATCTGCCCCTCCACGATCATCGGGTTGATGATCGTGCCGCAGTCGTCCAGCGCCAGGAACTCACGCACGGTCGGCTGACCGGTGCCGCGGTCGATGTCGACCACGCAGACATAGGCGCCGAACGGGAAGGTCAGGTTGGGCGGGTCATAGTAGGTGACCGCCTCCAGACCGCCTTCCAGCCCCTGCGGGAAGTTCGTGTAGGCGGCGAAGGCGATCTCGCTCATCGTCTTGGCACGCTCCGGCGAGCCCTTGACGCGGAAGGCATAGTCGCGCCACTCCAGATCGTCCGGGTCGACCTCCAGCAGGTGGGCGGCGATCAGCCGCGCCTTCTCCCGGATCTTCCGCGCCGCCACGGCCGTCGCCGCGCCGGCGGTCGGCGTGCTCCGGCTGGCGTAGGTGCCCAGCCCGTAGGGGGCGGTGTCGGTGTCGCCGTGCTCAACGACGATGTTCTCAACCGGCAGCCCCAGCTCCTCCGCCACGATCTGGGCGAAGGTCGTCTCGTGTCCCTGCCCCTGGGTCTGGACACCGATGCGGACGAGCGCGGAACCGGTCGGGTGGACCCGGATCTCGGCGCTGTCGAACATCTTGATCCCGAGGATGTCGAAGGTATGCGACGGGCCGGCGCCGACGATCTCGGTGAAGGTCGAGATGCCGATCCCCATCAACTCACCGCGCGCTCGCTTCTCCGCCTGCTCGCGCCGCAGCTCCTGGTAGCCGATGGCATCGAGCGCCTTCTGCAGCGCCGCCGGGTAGTTGCCGCTGTCGTACTCCCAGCCGGTCGGCGACTTGTAGGGGAACTGCTCCGGCTGGATGAAGTTCTTGAAGCGGATCTCCGCCGGGTCCATGTTCAGCTCATCGGCCAGGACATCGACCATGCGCTCGATCATGTGGACCGCTTCCGTCACCCGGAACGAGCAGCGATAGGCGATCCCGCCCGGCGCCTTGTTGGTATAGACGCCGTCGACGTTGAAGTGGGCCGCCTCCAGGGTGTACGACCCGGTACCGATGCTGAAGAGCCCGGCTGGGAACTTCGACGGGTTGGCCGCCGCATCGAACGCGCCGTGGTCGGCCACGGTGTGCACCCGCAGCGCGCGCATCTTCCCATCCCGCGTCGCCGCGATCTCGGCGTGGATGTGGTAGTCGCGCGCGAACGAGTCGGCTTGCAGATTCTCGGAACGGTCCTCGATCCACTTGACCGGCCGCCCGGTCTGGAGCGAGGCCACGATCGCCAGCACGTAGCCGGGGTAGACCGGCACCTTGCCGCCGAACCCGCCGCCGATGTCGGGTGAGATGACCCGGATCTTGGTCTCCGGGATGCCCGAGACGAGCGAGAAGACGGTGCGGTGGGCGTGCGGCGCCTGGCTCGTCATCCAGACGGTCAGCTTGCCCGATACCTTGTCGAACGACGCCACACAGCCGCAGGTCTCGATCGAGGAGACATGGATCCGCGGGATGTACATCTTCTGCGAGACGACGACCTCGGCTTCCTCGAAGATCCGGTCCGTCGCCTCCTTGTCGCCCGCCTGCCAGTTCCAGATGTGGTTGGTCTTCTCCTCCCGGTCGGGCCGAACCAGCGGCGCGTCCGGCTCCAGCGCGCGGAACGGGTCGAGGACCGGCTCCAGCGCCTCGTACTCCACGTCGATCGCCAGCACGGCGTCTGCCGCCGTGTAGCGGTCCTCCGCGATGACGGCCGCGACCTCCTGCGCGTAGTAGACGACCCGGTCAGTGGGCAGCACCATCTGCCGGTCGCTCATGAGCGTCGGCATCCAGGCCAGCCCGGCCGCCTCCAGATCCTTGCCGGTGATGACCGCGACGACGCCCGGCATGGCGACTGCCTTCGCGCTGTCGAGCTTGGTGATGCGCGCATGGGCGTAGGGACTCCGCAGGATGTCGAGGTAGAGCATGCCCGGGAGTTTGATGTCGTCGACGTACGTCCCTTTCCCGCGGATGAAGCGCGGGTCCTCCTTGCGCTTGACCGGGTGACCGAGTCCACCGATTGCTGCACGCTCCGTGGCAGTCATCGGCTAGTCCTCCCTTCCACCAGCCGGCACGCCGGACGGCGCCGCGGCTTCCTTCGCCTGCTGCATCTTCCTGGCCGCGTACTGGATCGACTTGACGATGTTCACGTAGCCGGTACACCGGCAGAGGTTGCCGGAGATCGCCTGCCGAATCTCTGCTTCGGTCGGATTCGGGTTGCGCTCGAGCAGGGCAACCGCGGTCATCATCATGCCCGGGGTGCAGAAGCCACACTGGAGCCCGTGCTCCTGCCAGAAGCCCTCCTGCACCGGGTGGAGTTCGCCGTTCTGCTCCAGACCTTCGACGGTACGGATCTCGCCGCCGTCGGCCTGCACCGCGAAGACGGTGCACGACTTGACCGGCACGCCGTTGAGGTGGACGGTGCAGGCACCGCAACTGGTCGTGTCGCAGCCGATGTGGGTGCCCGTCAGCCCGAGCGTCTCGCGGATGAAATGGACCAGCAACAGGCGCGGCTCGACCTCGGCCTGCCGCACCTCGCCGTTGACCGTGACCGTGATCGGAACGGTGCGCGTCCTGGTGCTCATGGATCACCTCTCCTCCCGCTACGCCGCGGCCGCGCCCGCGCGCTCCAGGGCACGCCGCAGCGCGCGAGCCGTCACCGTGCGCGTCACGGCCCGCTTGTAGTCTTCCGGCCCACGCAGGTCACTCGATGGATCGCACTCTTCACCCGCCAGGCGCGCCGCCTCGCGGATCGCCTCCTCGGTCGGCGCCTTGCCCAGCAGCGCCGCCTCGGCCTGTTTCGCCCGCATCGGCATGTAGTTCACGTTCGTCAGGCCGATCCGGACCGACGCCACCTGGCCAGCCTCGTCGAGCGTGAGCTGCACCGCAGCGCCCGCGATCGCGTAGTCGCCGACCTTGCGCTCAAATTTGACATAAGCCCCACCCGAGCGCGGGCCGGGAGCCGGGATGCGGATGGCGGTGAGGACCTCATCCGCCGCGAGGGCTGTGGTGAACGTGTCGACAAAGAAGTCGTCGATGGGAATGGTGCGCTCGCCGCTAGGGCCGGTCGCGACGACCTCGGCGCCGAGAGCCAGCATGGTCGCGGGGTGGTCATTCGCCGGGTCAGCGTGCGCCAGGTTTCCCCCGACGGTGGCCAGGTTGCGCACGAGCGGGTCGGCGATCACGACCGCCGTGTCGAGGATGATCGGGAACTCTGTGCGGACGGCCTCGTCGCCCTCGAGCGCGGCCTCACGGGTGAGGGCACCGAGCACCAGGTGGCCGTTCTCGCGCCGGATCCCCCCGAGGCCCGGGATTCGATTCAGGTCGACGATCACCGCCGGCTCGGCCAACCGGAACTTCATCAGCGGGATCAGGCTCTGCCCGCCAGCCAGCAGCTTGGCGTCGAGACCGTGCTCAGAGAGTAGGGCGACGGCTTCCGAGAGCGAAGCCGGAGCATGGTACTCGAAAGGTCCAGGAATCATGCGAAGCCGACTCCTCTCGCCGGTCGGCGCCCAAGACCGCCTGACCGATTTTTCA
>NZ_JADGHZ010000017.1 GCF_019683595.1 Sphaerobacter sp.
GGGCCGCCGCGGCGGGCCGGCCGGCCCCCCGCCGCCCCCCCCCCCGGCGCCGCCCGGCTCCGCTCAGGATGACATGTGCACGGGAGCGGCTTGCTGGCGGGTAGACCAGGTTAGTTCGTCAAACTCCATAAGCCCCGGGCTGACAACGAAAGCCGGCTGAAGCCGGCTGGGCGATGCAGGGTTGGCGCCTCGGCATGTTGGATCTTGCCGGAAGGCCTGTGCCCGGGCGGCGGGATCTTCTCTCCACCAGATCCACGGTATTTCGTCAAACCCCAATGGCCCCGAGCACGGGCTGATCGCGTGCATCCATGGAATGCGTCAAACTCCATGAGAGCGCGAAGCTTCCTGCCCGGGGACGGGCGAGACGCCCGCGTTCGTGGTCGGCACCTTCAGCGGCGGCGTCGGCGGGGGGTGGAGCGGCGACCGGGAGCGCGGTTCGATCGCCGGGCAGGACGGCGGCCGCCGCGGCGCGCCTCGGCACGGGCGCGCTCCAGCGCCGCGATCGCCTCGGGTACGCGCGCGGTCAGAGTCTCGTCGGACAGGTCGTCCCCGGTGTTTGCCAGCAGCCAGCGGGTGATTTCCCCGACGCTGCGCGGATCGAGCGGCCCCTGGTTCGCCGCGACTTCGAGCGCCACACGGAGAATGAGCGCGTCGCTCCCCTCCCCCGCCGCGGCCCGCGCGCGGCCGACGAAGGCCCGCTGGGCCTCCGGGTCGCTCGGCTTTCCGTGCACGGCGAGCTGCGCGCCGAGCAGTCGCCAGAGGTCGGCGTGCCGACGCTGCCGCTGGCTCCGCTCGCCGCGCGACGCGGCCGCGACCCGCGCCACCCGCTCCGGCGTCGGCGTGCCCCCGGAGGTCTCGATCGCCTCAACGGCGGCGGCGACCTCGCGGGGCGACACCCGCCACCCGGCGGCGCGCCGCACCGCGTCCAGGAAGGCGCGAGACGACGGGTCAACGTTCTCTGCCGTGGGCGACTCATTGGGCGGCACGGGTTGGCCGGCCTCGGGTCGGTCCTGCTCGGGCTCCTGGCTCACTGACGCTCCTCTCCTACACGTCTCTGGTGCTTTACCGCCGCACCGCCGCGGGCGTCCTGCCCGCGTACACGCGCACGGATCATACCCCGTCTCACTCGCACCTGGCTGTTGCCCCGGTCCCGGGGGCGCGGTACGATCCGCCTCACCGCGTGACCGATCCGGTGCAGGGGGAGAGAGCCTGGTGAAGAACTACGCGCGCTATAGCTTCTGGCTGGAGACATGTGGCGACGATCTGACGCCGCGCGCGCCGCTCGACGGCTCGATCGACGTCGACGTGGCGATCCTGGGCGCCGGTTACACCGGCCTCTGGACCGCGTATTACCTGCTCAAGCGCCAGCCGTCGCTGCGCGTCGCGGTCGTCGAGGCCGAGATCGCCGGCTTCGGCGCCTCCGGCCGGAACGGGGGCTGGTGCAGCGCGGGCTTCCCGGTCACCGCCGGGGAGCTGGCTCGGCGCTACGGCCCGGAGCGGACGCGGGCGCTCCTGGCGGCAATGCGGGAGTCGGTCGACGAGGTCGGCCGGGTCGCGGAGGCCGAGGGGCTCGATATTGATTATGTCAAAGGTGGCACGCTGCGGATCGCGCGCGGCCCGCACCAGGAGCCGATGCTGGACCAGGCGCTGAAGACGTACGAGCGGCTGGGTATCGCCGAACAGTACACCCGGCTCGACGCGGCGCAGGTGGCCGAGCGGGTGCGGATCACGAACGTGCGGGGTGCGCTCTACTCCCCCGACTGCGCCGTAATCCATCCCGGCAAGCTGGTTCGCGGGCTGGCGCGGGTAGTCGAGCGGCTGGGCGGGACGATCTACGAGCAGACGCGAGTGACCGCGTTCGAGCCGCGCCAGGCGGGCGTGCCGGGCAGCCGGCCGCGGCTGATCACGGAGCGCGGCGATGTCCGCGCTGAGGTGGTGGTGCTGTGCGGGGAGGCGTACCTCTCGCGGCTCCCCGGCCTACGCCGCCAGTTGATCCCAGTCTATTCCCTGATCGTGTTGACCGAGCCGCTAAGCGACGCGCAGTGGGCTGAGATCGGCTGGGAGAACCGCGAGACGATCGGCTCGCACCGGTTCAGCGTCGACTACCTCTCCCGGACGCGCGACGGGCGCATCGTCTTCGGCGGGCGCGGCGCGCCGTACCACTTCGGCTCGCGCATCGAGGACGCCTACGATCGCCACGAGCCGACGCATCAGATGCTGCGGCGCATGACGCTGGAGTGGTTCCCGATGCTGCGCGGAATTCGCTTCACCCACCACTGGGGCGGGCCGCTCGGCATGCCGCGTGACTGGATGCCGACCATGTCGTACGACCGCGCGACGGGCATCGCGACGGCCCGGGGATACACTGGCCAGGGGGTGGCGACCTCCAACCTCTCCGGGCGCGTGCTGGCCGACCTGATCTGCGACACCCCGTCGCCCCTGCGGGTGCTGCCGGTCATCGGGCACCGCTCGCCCGACTGGGAGCCGGAGCCGCTGCGCTGGCTCGGCGTGCGTTACGTGCAGCGCGGCTTCGCCCGCCTGGATGAGCAGGCCGAGCGCACCGGCCGGCCGCCCAGCGGCCGCTCTCTGGTCGAGCGTCTAGGGCGGCACTGAGTGCGACGGCCGCCCCAAGCACGGGGTTGGCTCATACCCATTGCCGGGCACGCCTCGCCATTCCTGTCATCCTGAGCGGAGCCGGTCGCCGCGGAGCGGCGGGCGGCGGAGCGAAGGATCTCGCGTCGGAGCCACCGAGCGGCGGAGAGTTCCTTCGCTTCGCTGAGGATGACATTGGTTCAAGCATGTAGGCGAGATAGGTACTACACCACGCCCTCGGCGCGGAGCTGGGCGATCTGCTCGTCCGTGTAGCCCAGGCGTTCGCGGAGGACGAGGTCGGTGTGCTCGCCGAGCAGCGGCGGGTGCGAGCGCACCGTCGCGGGCGTCTCGGAGAAGATGTAGGGTGGCCCGGCCATCCGCAGCGTGCCGATGGTCGGATGGGGTACCTCGACCACCATCTTCCGGTGCTGGATCTGCGGGTGGGCGAAGACCCGATCGACCGTGTTGATCGGCCCGCAGGGGATGCCGGCGGCGGAGAGTTCTTCCAGCCAGTCGTCGGCATCGCGCGTGGCGAACGCCTCCTGCAGGATGGGGATGAGCTCGTCGCGGTTGGCGACACGGGCCGGGTTGGTGGCGAAGCGCTCGTCGGTCGCCAGGTGCTCCATCCCGAGGATGCGGCAGAGGATCTGGAACTGCCGGTCGTTCCCGACGCCGACGGTCATCCAGCGGTCGCGGGCCTTGAAGGTCTGGTAGGGCACCAGGTTGGCGTGGGCGTTGCCGTAGCGCTTCGGCAGCTCGCCGGTGACGAGATAGGCGCTGCCGACGTTGGCGAGCCAGGCGACGGCGGACGCAAGAAGCGCCATGTCGATCTTCTGCCCCTTGCCGGTCTGGTCGCGCACGCGGAGCGCGGCGAGGATGGCGTTGCAGGCGAACATGCCGGTGGTGATGTCGACGATGGCGATGCCGACCTTCATCGGCTCACCGTCGGGCTCGCCGGTGACGCTCATGATGCCGCCCTCACCCTGGGCGATGACATCGTACCCGGCGCGGTCGGCATAGGGGCCGTCCTGGCCGTAGCCGGTGATCGAGCACCAGACCAGCCCTGGGTTGAGGGCGCTCAGCGCCTCGTAGCCCAGGCCCATGCGGTCGAGCGCGCCGACCTTGAAGTTCTCGACCACCACGTCGCTCTGCCGCGCCAGCTCGCGGATGATCTCCTTGCCGCGCTCGTCCTTGAGGTTGACGGTGATGCCCTTTTTGTTGCGGTTGCAGGCCATGTAGTAGGCGCTCTCGCCGCCGACCCACGGCGGGCCCCAGTGGCGGGTGTCGTCGCCCCGACCCGGCTGCTCGACCTTGATCACCTCGGCTCCCAGGTCGCCCAGCATCATCGTGCAGTACGGCCCGGCGAGCACGCGCGACAGGTCCAGCACGCGGATACCATCGAGCGGATGGCGCATCTCCTCAAACCCTTTCCCCAGGGCCTCGCCTTGCGATCTCTCGGGCGTAGCCTACCACACCCCGCCGGGGTACGGGCGGTGGTCCAGCCCGTGGCTCGCCCCGCGCGGGGCGAGCCAGGGACGTCATGGGACGCTAGACGGCGAAGCGGGTCATCATGGCGTTCAGCACGGCGCGCCAGATGGTGACCAACTGCACGCCGTCCTCCGCGGTGAAGACGAAGCCGCGCTCGCCGTTCCGGGACACGCCCGGGACGATGGTCGCGAGGTCCGCCTGCACCTGGTGGTCGACATCGACCTCCACGCGGCACGGCCACCCCGGGCTGTACGGCTTGAGCTCCGGAATGCGCCGCACAGCCTCCGCGGCCCCCTCGCGAATCAGCTCGCGGGCCTTGGCGGGGTGCAGGTGGATGGCGGAGTTCGTCCCGATCCCGCGCTTGACGACGACGCCGACCACGCGCTCTCCGAGGAGCTCCTGGGTCTGGCGCACGGTGTGGTCGTCGCCCGTGACCATGATGACCGGGACGCCGAAGTGGCCGGCGACGGCCGCGTTGATGCCGTACTCGCCGACCGAGACGCCGTTCAGGCGGACATCCCGGATGAACCCCACATAGGTGTGTGCCAGGACCCCGTTGGGGGTGCCGGCCTTGGCGTGGTAGCCGGTGTAGATCAGCCCGGCCACGCCCGGCTCATCGACCCCCTGGGCCATGCTCAGCGGCTTGTGCGCGCCGCTGATGAGGAGCGCCTCGCGGTGCAGCTCCTCCGGCAGCAGGTTGCGCATGCCGTCGTGCGACTCGTTGACGATGACCTGCTCGGCCCCGGCTTCCAGCGCGCCCTCAATGGCGGCGTTGACCTCCCGCGTCATGGTGAGGCGCGCCCAGCCGTACTCCGCGGCGCTCGACCCGGCCGGGTTCGCCTGGTCGGGCGGCCGGACGTGGATGCCCTCCACCACCCCGGTCGTGCCTTCCATGTCCGCGGAAATCACGATCTTCATTACCTGTGTTCCCTTCTGCGAGCGTGCGAGCACTCCCCTCCCCTACCGCGCTGGGCGCAGGAGATCCGCGAGCCCATCGCCGAGGAGGCTGAACCCTGTACCGACCACGAGGATGGCAAGCCCCGGAATCGTGGTGAGCTGCCAGGACCGCAGGAAGAAGTCGCGTCCCTCGGCGATCATCAGCCCCCACTCCGGATTGGGCGGCTGGGTCCCCAGGCCGAGGAACGAGAGCGAGGCGGCCACCAGGATGTTGAGCACCATGTCGGCCATGGCGAAGACCACGACGGGCGTGATGACGTTCGGCGCGATGTGCCGCAGGATGATGGCCCGGTCCGTCAGTCCGACGACGCGCGCCGCCTCGACGTACTCGAGGCGCTTCACGACGAGGATCTCGCCGCGCACGATCCGGGCGTAGGCGATCCACCCGACGAGCCAGATGGCGACGAAGATGTTGTTCTGGCTGGGGCCGAGCATGGCGACGATCGCGATCACCAGCACCAGGAAGGGGAAGGCGATGGCGATGTCGACGATGCGCATGATGATGGTGTCCCACCACTTCCCGTAGAAGCCGGCGATGGCGCCCAGGATGCCGCCGACGACGACGGTGACGGAGGTGGCGAGGAAGGCGATCATCAGGTCGACTCGCCCGCCGTAGAGGATGCGGGTGAGGATGTCGCGACCGAAGTTGTCCGTCCCCAGGGGATGGCGCATGCTGGGGCCGGCGAAGGTCTCGGTGAGCACCGGCTCCGTCGGGTCGTAGGGCGAGATCATCGGCCCTACGATGACCGCGACCAGCACGACCCCGAGGATCGCCACGCCCGCGATCAGGGATGGGCTGATCCGACGGCGGGACCGCGGCGCCAGTGGCTCCGCCGCGCCGAGCCCGGCGCGGCCGACGACGTTTGTGGATGCGTTCACATCCCCTCCCCCCTGCTTAGTCCAGGCTCACGCGCGGATCGAGCGCCGCGTAGACGAGATCCGTGATGAGGTTCACCAGGATGACCAGGACGGCGTAGACCAGGGTGATCCCCTGCACGACCGGGTAGTCGCGCCCGAAGATCGAAGTCAGCAGCAGTTGCCCCAGCCCCGGCAGCGCGAAGACCTGCTCGATGATCACGGTGCCGCCCATCAGATAGCCGAGGTTCAGCCCGAGGATGGTCACCGTGGACATGGCCGAGTTGCGGAGCACGTGCCAGATGAAGACCGCGCGGCTCGACAACCCCTTGGCCCGGGCCGTCCGGACGTGATCTGCCGTCAGTGTGTCGATCAGACTGCTGCGGAGGTTCCGGACCAGCACGGCCGAGATCGACAGGGCGACCGTCAGGGCCGGCAGGAAGAGGTGGCGGAGCTGATCGAAGAAACCCTCACCGATACCTCCCGGCGGAAAGATGCGGAACCGGACGGTCAGCAGCAGCAGGAGATTGATCCCGACCCAGAACGACGGCATGGCGAGCCCGACGAGCAAGAAGGCGCGCACCAACTGATCGGCCAGCCGGTCCCGTTTCAGGGCGGCCAGTGTGGCCAGCGGCACGGTGATGATGACGGCGAGGATGATGGTACTGGTGGCCAGCATCAGCGTCGTCGGCAGGTGGTCGAGGATGAGGCCGAGCACGGGCTCGCGGTAGAAGATCGAGTCGCCGAGGCTGCCCGTGGCGAGGTTGCGCAGGAAGATCATGTACTGAACGAGGAGCGGCTCGTCGAGTCCGAGATTTCTCCGCAGTTGCGCCACGTTCTCGGGCGTGGCGCGGGTCCCGAGCATGATCGCCGCCGGGTCGCCGGGGACCAGGTGGATCATGAAGAAGATGACCGCCGTGAGTCCGAAGACGACCGGGACCATCTGGATCAGACGGCGGAGTACAAACCTACTCATGCGGCGGAGCTCCCGTCGTGTCCCCCGATCGGTAGTCCGGTGGGCCGGCGTGGGCCGCCGGGCGGCGCGCTACGGCACGCCGCCCGCACGGCCCCTCTGGGTCGGACCTCACTCCGACCGCCACACGTCCCACAAACGGTAGTTACCGGTCGGCAGGATGCGGAAGCCGTGGATGTACTTTTGCACCGCGGTGCGTCCGGTCGGGTAGTAGAGCAGGATGACCGGCGCGTCCTCGGTAGTGAGCTCCTGAATCCGGTGGTACATCTCCTGGCGACGGGCGGGGTCGGTCTCCGCGGCCGCATCGCGGGCGAGTTGATCGACCTCCTCGTTCTTGTACCCAGTCCAGACCGCCTTGGTGCCGCCGTCGCTCACCATGCCGAACGTGACCAGCTCGTCGGGGTCGATGATGTCGGTGGTGTAGTAGGACTTGGACCAGTCGTAGTTGAGCGCCCGGATGTCGTCGGTCGCGCTCCCCGGCTCGACCAGCCGGATGTTGATCGTGCCGCCGATCTCGGCGAGCTGGGACTGGACGAGCTGCGCGACCTGCTGCGCCACGGGGTCGCCGGAGGAGATGATCAGCTCGGCGGTGAACCCGTCGGGGGCGCTGGATTGGGCCATCAGCTCCTTGGCCTTCTCCAGGTTGAAGGGGTATCCCTCGATGTCGTCGGCGTGATAGAGCATCTTCGGCAGCATGGTGTTGGCCATCTCGCCGTAGCCGAAGAGGACGGACTGGATGATGGCCTCTTTGTCGATGGCATAGTTGATCGCCTGGCGCACCAGCTTGTCGTCGAACGGCTTGCGCGTGTGGTTCATGCCGATGTAGTCGAACCGCGCGGCGCCGTCGGTCAGGATGGTGTAGTTCGGGTTCGCCTCGAGCGCCTCAAGCTGGCTGAAGGGGACATCGGTAGCGATGTCGAGCTCACCCGCCTGGAACTTGAGCATTCGGGTGTTGGCGTCGGTTAGGACGAGGAACTCGAGCTCATCGAGGTAGGGCCGCTCCGGATCCCAGTAGTTCTCCCACTTCTTCAGCTTGATGCTGGTGTTCTTCTCCCAGGAGACGAACTGGAACGGCCCCGACCCGATCGGGGAGTCGAAGAGCGCCGCGCCCCGCTCCTCGTGCAACTTCTTAGGGATGATGGAGGAGGAGAACAGGGCCACGTCGGCCAGGAACGGCGCCCAGGTATGGCTCATCTTGACCGTGACGGTCCGCTCGTCGGTGGCCTCGACGCTGTCCACTCCCTGGTAGATCCAGCCCCACTGGGAGTCCTCCTCCTGCACCGCGCGCAGCAGGGAGTAGGCCGCGTCCTCGGCCGTGACGGTTGAGCCGTCGTGGAACTTCGCCTCGCGCAGGTTGAAGGTGTAGGTCAGACCGTCGTCGCTCACCTCCCACGTCTCGGCCAGACCCGGCTCGACCGACTGCCCATCGGGCGCGTTGCGGACGAGCTGGTCGTAGATGAGGACCATGGTCCAGATCGACATGTTGTCCGTGGGGATGATCGGGTCGAAGCTGGTGACATCCCGGTCGGCGAGGCTCATCGTCAGCTTGCCGCCGTACTTCGGCTCGCCCTCGCCCCCGCTGTCGCCCGACGTGCCGGGGGTGCCCTGCGTGGAGTCGGCCGACGTGCCGCCGTCGCCACTGCTCTCGCTGCCCCCGCCACCGCAGGCTGCCAGCAGCGGCATCGCGGCGACGGTGGCGCCGAGCCCCAACCCGGCCGCGAGCAGCCGGCGTCGTGTGGTTCGTTTGCCTTCGAGCTCCAGATCCATCCTCACCCATCTCCTCTCTCCATGCGCCGCTGGATCGGCGCTACCTGACCGGCGCACCACGCCGGTGCGCCATCCATCGCAGCCCGGGGCCGCATCTCCCCGGGCAGTACCCGCTTTCAGCACGCGGCCCGCTCAGTCGCAGGGGCGGAGTCACTGCCGCCTCCGCCCCTTGCGACCGGGCACATCGGCCTACGTACTCGTGATTTCGCCCTACCGTGCCTTCCCGCCTGAGCCGACCGAACCGCGGACAACGGGCAGGTGGAGCCGCGACGGGTACGCCGGTGCGTGGTGCACGGTGTTGTGCGCAACACGCGGGTTCGCGGCCCACTTGATCGGCCCGAAGCGGTTCATGTTCCGCGCGAACCAGGGGAAGTCGCTGCTGGTGATCGACACCCGAATGCGGTGGCCGGGCAGGAAGGCGTGGTGCGTGGGCCACAGCTCGACGGTGAAGCGCGTGGGCTCGCCCGGCGTGAGCGGCGTGGGCGATTCCAGCGAATCGCGGTACGAAGCGCGCAGGCAGCCCTGAGTCACCTTGATGGACCGTCCATCCGGGTGGACGTCGGTGATCTTCACATGCCAGTCGGTGTCGTCACAGTCGCTGGACGCAAAGAGCTCAAGCCGCGGCCAGCCGGAAATGACCACCGGCTCGGTCAGGACCTCGCTGGTGTAGACGATGACGTCGTCCCGCGCTTCGACCGCGGTCTGATCCAGCGGGATCTCCTCGATGGGGTAGCGGCGGACGTCCATCTGCGTCGGCGCCGGGTCCATCGGGTCGTACCGGTAGGTCCGGTCCGGATCCGCAGCGGCCGGCGGATCGGTCGTGAGGGTGCCTTCCGCGCCGTCGAAACGGAGGTGGAGGACCTCCTCCCGCTCGGCGAGCGGCCAGTGGTCCGCCTCGACCCAGACGTTGGTGCCGGGCTCGAACAGGCGGACGGGTGCCGTATCGAGGATGCCGTTGTCGATGCCTTTGAGCCAGTAGTCAAACCACTGGAGGTGCAACTGGTCCATGTCCAGCGCGGCCTCAGGGCCGAAGTCGATGTCGAGGTAGCGGGAGTGGGGATAGCGCGAACCGAGGTGGCTCCACGGGCCGACCACGAGGCGCTGTGCATCGCGCGCGGGCGAGTAGCGCACCATGTGTTCGTAGTGATGGAAGGCGCCGAGGAGATCCTCCAGGTCGTACCAGCCGGTCACGTGGAGACACGGGACGTCGATGCCGGCGTAGCGATCGTCGAAGCGGATGGCCCTCCAGAAGTCGTCGAGCGTGTCGTGGTCCATCATGTCGCGCCAGGTCTGGCCGGTCGGGTTGATGAACTCCCCGATCGCTTCCAGCGGCAGGCGCCGGAGTACCTCATCCCAGTCCGTGTGCGCGAGGCTGTAGGACTCGTTGATGCGCCGGCGCACCATGTGGACCCACCACCCGAAGTAGAGCTGGAAGACGCCGGACGTGTAGGGGATCTCCTGCTGCCACCGCCCCGCGGCCGAGGTCGACACCATGCAGGTCAGGTGCGGCGGGCGCTCGGACGCGGCCGCCCACTGGGTCCAGCCCATGTAGCTCAGGCCGGTGGTGCCGACCTTGCCGGTGCACCAGTCCTGCGCCGCGACCCACTCGATGATGTCGTAGCCATCCTGCGGGTCGTTGACGAACGCACGCCACTCGCCCTCGGACTTGCCGCGCCCCCGGACATCTACGACGACGAACGCATACCCGTGCTCCTGGTAGAACCGGCCTTCGGCCGGGAAGAAGGTCGGGTTGCTCTTGTCGTATGGCGTGATCTGGACGATGGCCGGAGCCGGGAGGGCGGATGCGTCCGGCAGGTAGATGTCGGCCGCCAGTTCCACACCATCCCGCATCGGGATTCCGACCTCAACGACCGCCCCGACATCCCCGGCGGCCGCCAGGCGTGCCTCGAACCGCTGGCGCGGTGTCATCTCGGACATGCTGCCCCTACACCAATCACACGGTAGCCGGTTCCAAACGTGGCGCACTATATCAGACGATGCCAGGGATGTCCATTCAACCCGTGCCGCGCAGCCGATCATGGCCGCGATTTTCCCCCGGAGTGTCGGACGCGCAAGGTGCTACGCGCTGCGTATACGGAGGAGGTGCGGCGGTCAGGCGGGTGGTGGGACGCCGATTCCCGCACTACGGCGAACGATAGCCGCCGTAGAGGGCATGACCGGCGCGGAGCCAGAAGCAATCGACGGCGGCGAAACCCGCCTCGCGCAGCCAGATCAACTGCTCGAACAGCCCCGAGGGCTTGTCGACCTCGATGTCGGGGTCGGCGAAGTGGTTCCAGCCGTTCTGGAAGAAGGCGTAGACCTCCGCGCCCTCGGGGAGGCCCGTGGTCTGTTCCCGCACCACCGCGTCCCACGCCGCGGCGTAGGCGGCCTGGGCGATGGGGTTGACCGGCTCGACCAGATCCAGGATCAACAGTGCACCACCTGGTTCCAATCGCTCGTAGAGGTCGCGGAAGAGCCGCTGCTTGCCCGGTCCGTCGAGGTGATGGATCGCTAGCGAGGAGACGAAGCAGCGGGCCGGACCGGGGAGTGCGTCGAGCCAGTCGCGCGCGAACAGGTCGAAGTGGCGGAAGTCGACGCGATCGGCGTATGGGGCCAGCCGCCGGCGCGCTTCGTCCAGCATGCGGTGGGAGCCGTCGAGTGCGACGACGCGGCTAGCGGGGAAACGCTCCAGGATTGCGGCGCTCAACCCACCGGCGCCGCAGGCGAGGTCGATCGCCAGGAACGACTCATCCGGCCGCGCCGGGATCAGCGCGGTGAGCAGGGCGACGTGCTCGGCGCGTGAGGGGGTGATCGCGTCCCCGTAGCGGATGAACGCTGTCGAGTCGTCCTCCTGCCAGGCGGGTTGGTTGCCGGGCGACGGCTTGGAGTCGGTCATGATCAGACCCTTTCGCGTTCGTTAGTGTCGGGATGCCGACCGTGCGTGCATACTACGTCCCGGCGTGCCTGCTCGTCGAGCAGCCGGGTGCCGCGACCGCGGCACCGGAGCCGACCGCGAAGGACGTGAATGGGAAGGGAACGGCATGAGTGAGTGGACGACACAGGTCTTGGAGTCGCTGGGCTACCTCGGGCTCTGGCTGGTGCTCGTCGTGGAGAATCTCTTCCCGCCGATCCCTTCCGAGCTGGTGCTCCCGCTGGCCGGGTTCTTCGTCGGTCGTGGGCAGATGAACCTCGGGTTTGCCGTCCTGGCGGCGACCGCCGGGTCGTACACCGGCGCGCTCGTCCTCTACGCGCTGGGGCGGTGGGGCGGCCGTCCGCTGGTCCTGCGCTACGGGCACATCCTGCGGATCGACGAGGCGCTACTGGGCCGGGCCGAGCGCTGGTTCGGGAGTTGGGGTGACTGGGTGGTGCTCGGCGCGCGGGTGGTGCCGATCGCGCGGAGCGTCGTGTCGGTCCCCGCGGGGACGATGCGGATGCCGCTCCTGCGGTTCAGCGTGCTGACGGTGATCGGCAGCAGCATCTGGAACCTGGTCCTGATCGGCGCGGGGGTGCTGCTGGGCCGGAACTGGGAGCGGGTGAGCCACTGGGTTGAAACCTACTCCAACGTGGTGCTCGTCCTGCTGGTGCTGGCCGTGATCGTCGGCGGCGCGTACGGGCTCTACCGCTTCCGGATGAAGCCGGGCGACTCGCGCCGCTAAGTGCCCTGGCGGCGCACGCTCCTTGCACGGTGTGCGGGGTGCTACCCTTCCCTACCCCACCATCCCCATGACACGCGAAGGATCACCCGCTGCGGAGGTGCAGCGGGTTTGTTATTGAGTCGTGAGTTATGTCCACTTAAACGCGAGGCGCATCTCCTCAGCGGTGTGGCGCATCGCCGCGCTCCGGGCAAGTGTCGCCGATGAGGAGGAGATCGTCGCCAGCGAGGAGGATCCGGCGGCGTCGGAGTGGCAGGGCGTCGGCCAGGCGGTCGATGCCCAAGTCGCCGACTGCCTCGATCCCGGAGCCGAGGATCTTGGGAGCGATGCAGACGGCCAGCCGGTCCACGACTCCCGCGCGGAAGGCGGCGGTGATCGTCCGCGCCCCGCCCTCGATCAACAGGGTTCGGATCCCCAGCCCGCGGAGCCGGCGCAAGGCGTCGGCGAGATCGACCCCTCCACCCGGGTGGCCTGTGACGATCAGCACGCGGGCCCCGGTGTCGCGGATGCATGCCAGCCGATCCGGCGGGGCCTGTGCGGTGGTGACGACGAGCGTCTGATCCGCCGCGCCGTCGCGCAGCACCGCGGCGTCCAGGGGTAGGCGCAGTCGCGAGTCGAGGATGACCCGCCGCGGGCTGGGACCTGCGACCAGGCGGGTGGTCAGGCGTGGGTCGTCGGCCAGGACGGTACCGATGCCGACGAGGATGGCGTCGTGCTCCGCACGCAGGCAGTGGGCGAAGGTGAGCGAGTCGGGACAACTCACCCAGCGGGAGTCGCCGCTGCGGGTGGCGATGCGCCCGTCGAGCGTCTGCGCATAGGCGACGGTCACCCAGGGACGGTCTGCCGGCGCCGCGCCCTCGGGCGGGCGGGCAAGTTCCCGCAGCACATCCTCGGTGACGGCATCCCTGAGCGCGGGCAGGCGCGGTGGCTCCACGCGATCCCTCCTTCGCCGGTGTGTCCGGTGTTGGTACCGCACGTCGCGGGCCGCGCGTGGCCGGTTGGCACGCCGCTTGCCGAGCTGCGTCGGCACTCACCCGCCGCGGCACGTGCCACCCGAACGCCTGAAGGAGGACGAGACGCTGCGCCTCGTGCTGGTCACTGCTGGCGATCCGCAGCGGCTGACCGGGGGTCATCTGTACCACCGGCGCATCGCGGAGACGGCGCCGCGCCACGGCGCCTGCCTGCGCTTCGCCGTGATCCCGGAGCGGCCGCTCGGGCTGGCCGCTGCCGCGGGCGCGGCGACACTCGCCCGGCTGCGGACGGAGCGGCCCGATGCGCTGCTGGTCGACAGCATCGCGACGGCGGCGCTGGCGCTGCCGCTCCGGGTCGTGCACGTGGGCGTGCCGGTGATCGGAGTCCTCCACCAGCCGCCGGGCGGCGTGCGGCGCGAGGGCGACGGCGGCCGTGACGGGCTGCGCGTCCGGCTCGACCGGGCCTTCGCCGAGCGGGCCGACCGGGTGATCGTGCCGAGCGCGACGCTGGCGACCATGCTGCGGCAGGCGGGGATCTCGGAGGAACGGTTGCGCGTCGTTCCACCGGGGCACGACCTGCCGGAGCCGGTCGGGCCGGTGCCGGACCTCCGCCGCGGCAGCGGGCCGGCGGTCCTCTGCGTGGCGAACTGGCTACCGGCCAAGGGGATCGACCTGCTGCTCGAGGCGTTCGCGCGGCTGCCGGACGAGCGCGCGACGTTGCATCTGGTCGGGGAGACGACGGCCGATCCGGCCTATGCCAGGACGCTGCGCGCGCGGCTGGCGGCACCGGACCTACAGGATCGGGTGGTGGTCCACGGACCGCGTCCGCCGGAGGTGGTCGCCGCGTATCTCCGAGGGGCCGACGTCTTCGTGCTGGCGAGCTGGTCGGAGTCGTACGGCATGGCGGTCGCGGAGGCGATGGCGGCGGGGCTGCCGGTCGTCGCGACGCGAGTCGGTCACCTCCCCTGCCTGGTGACGGACGGCGTTACCGGGCTGCTCGTGCCGCCGGGCGATGCCGACGCGCTGGGTGCGGCTCTGGGCCGCCTGGTGGCCGACGCGGGGCTCCGGCGCGCGATGGGGGCCGCCGCGGCGCGTCGCGCGGCGTCCTTCCCCCGCTGGGACGACACCGCGGCCGGAGTGCTGGCCGTCGTGCGCGAGGCCATCGCGGGCGAACGCGGAGCGTGAGAGAGGAGCGCGGGATGGAGGCACGGGCCGTGTGGCTCACCGGTCCCCGGCAGGTCGAGATCCGAACCGAGCCGTTGCCGCCGGTTGGGCCGGACCACGTCCTCGTCCGCGCACGCCTCTCGGCGATCAGCCACGGCACGGAGATGCTGGTCTACCGGGGCGAGGTGCCGGCGCACCTGCCGCTAGACCTGCCGACGTTGGCGGGCAGCTTCGCCTACCCCATCAAGTACGGCTACGCCAGCGTCGGCGAGATCGAAGCGGCCGGGCCGGAGGTGGAGACGCTCCGGCCGGGCGATCTGGTCTTCGCCCTGCACCCGCACCAGGACCGTTACGTCATCCCCGCGCGGCTGGCTGTCCCGCTCCCCGCCGGTCTGGACCCGGCCGCCGGCGTCTTCGTTGCGAACCTGGAGACGGCGGTCAACGTGCTGCTCGACACGCCCCTGCGCTTCGGTGAAACGGCGGTGGTGTTCGGGCAGGGTGTGGTCGGCCTGCTCATCACGATGCTCTTGCGCCGGGCGGGGGCGCGCGACATCATCGCCGTCGATCCGGTGCCCGCGCGGCGCGAGCGCGCGCTGGCCGCCGGAGCGGGCGTGGCGCTCGCGCCGGACGACGACCTGGCGCAGCGCGTCCGCGAGCGGACGGGCGGCCGGGGTGCGGACGTCGCGATCGAGGCCAGCGGCGCGCCCGCGGCGTTGGGACAGGCGTTGGCGGTCCTCGCGGTGCAAGGCACAGCGGTCGTGGCCTCCTGGTACGGCACGAAGCCGGTGGCCCTGGATCTCGGTTCGGATTTCCACCGGCGCCGACTGCGGATCATCAGCTCGCAGGTCGGCACGATCGATCCGGCGCTCAGCCCACGCTGGACGCACGAGCGGCGGCGCGACCTGGTGTGCGCGCTGCTGGAGGAACTCCTACTACCCGGCCTCGTCACCCACCGGGTGCCGTTCATCCGTGCGGCCGAGGCCTACCGCCTGATCGACACGCGTCCGGCGGAGGTGCTGCAGGTGGTGCTGGAGTATGAGGAATGAGGCGTGATGCGTCATGCGTCAATCGTCCCCCTCACCCCCGGCCCCTCTCGGACGGAGTCCACCAGGGGAGAGGGGGCTTTACGCCTTACGCAGTACGGATGACGCATGACGTATGACGCATCACGAATAACTCATGAACAACGAAAGGCGGCTCCATGTTCGCAATCGGGGTGGTGGCGCAGTTTGAGGCGGCGCACCGGCTGCGGGGCGACTTCGGCCCGGCGAGCCGGCTGCATGGGCACACCTACCGGGTCGAGGTCGAAGTCGCCGGGCCGCAGCTCAACGACGACGGCACGCTCTTCGATCTCGGGCTGCTGAGGGCCTGGGTCGATGAGGCCGTGGGTGAGTTGCACTACCAGAATCTGGACGATCTCCCGGCATTCGCCCAGCGCAACTCGACGGCCGAGGAGGTGGCCCGGTTCCTCCGTGAGACGCTCGCACCCCGGCTGCACGGCAAAGGGTTGCGGATGCTGACCGTCCGGGTCTGGGAGTCACCCCAGGCCTACGCCGCCTGCCAGTGGGAGCTGCTCTGAGGCGGATGTGCCCCGCTCGACCGCCTGCGGCACACTGCACCGGTCGAGCGGGGCACGCGGGCTAGAAGCTCAAGGCACCCAGGATAAGTGCGTTCACGATGATATAGATGATCCAGGCGATCACCGCGGTACCGATCGCGCGCCCGGTCGTGAGCTCCATTGACTGCCGGATGGCGATGATCGTGGCGACCAACACCCAGATGCCCACCACGAACGCGAGGATCAAGCCGAGGATCGGGATCCAGGCGAGGACCAGAAGCAGACGCGGAGCCTGGGCGAAGCCGAGCGTGCGCAGGACTTCCCCATAGGTGGCGCGTGTCTCGGCCGTTGCCAGCAGGCGGGTGCCGATGAGGTAGGCCAGACCCGAGTAGATGATCCAGCCCACGAGCGCCCCGATCAGGCCGGTCACGAAGCTGGTGATACCGTCGACGCCGAGGCTGCCGATCCCGGAGGCGATTGCGGCCAGAACGACGACGACTAGGGCCTGAGTGTTGGCGTTGACGTCCCGCTCGACCGCCTCGTATGTGGCGACGTCGAGTCTCGCGGCGCCGACTACTCGGTCGGTGATCGTTTTCTCCATTGGACCCCCCACTTCGTCGCAGCGACATACCGATCGACTTGATGGTCCGGATGTCCCCTCATCATCGGCGGAAGCGGGCCCTTTCGTCAAGCGGTTTTCGACACGACTTGCGCGAACATTACGTCGAGCACAGAAAAGCGCGAACGAACGACGGGGCGTGCGTTATCCGGCGCGGTGTGACCGCCTGCGAGTGTCCACCCAGGTGGACGAGGTCGTGTGCGGTCGGTGTACCGAAGCGGGCCGGACTCCCCTACCCCGCGTCAGGAGGGCCACGTTGGTCGGTGCCCTAAGCGCCCGCAACGCTCGAGAGAAAATCGGCTGCGGCGGCGGTCCACTGCGGCAAGTGCGAGAAGCCCACGTGGTTCGCCTGCCGGATGAAGTGCAGGTGCTTCGGCCCACCGGCCGCGCGGTAGAGGTTCCACGCCTCCTGCGGCGGCACGACGAGGTCGCGTCCGGCGCCGACGACCAGCAACGGCGCGCGAAGGCGCGGAGCTATGTCGAGCAAGGACATCTTCTCGACAATGGCATCGAGTTCACCGTCGCGTGCGCCCGTAACAAGGGCAATTTCCTGCCGAACCACCGCGTTGAGATGACGGAAGTATGGAGACGGATGGAAAGGCGGCGTCAAGGCGACCACCGCGAGGATGTCGGGTGTGGCCTGCGCGAGCCTTACGGCGACCGCGCCGCCGAGACTGGCGCCAAGGAGTGCCACGCGACGCGGATCGAGCTTGTTGTGCTCTTCGGCGAATCGGATTAGGGCCTCACCGATGTCGACTTGATCCGGGTGCCCGCTCACGTGCTCGCGGAGCTCGCCGCTACCCGGCGTGTCGATCGCCAGCGTGGCGAAGTTGCGACGGAGGAACGGATCGGACCAGTGCCCGGTCTCTTCCTTGACCGTGCTGGCGCCGTTGAGCAGGACGACGACCGGATAGGGACCGCCGTCGCGATCGGGCACGCGCAGGTAGCCCGGGAGGCTCGTGTCGCGCCAGGGGATGTCGACCCGCAGCGCGGGCGGATCGAGCCGCGGGGCGGCGCGGCGAAACAGGTCGGCCGCCCGGCGGTAGAGGTAGTTGCGGCGGTCGAGGTTGTCGAGCTCGAAGACCTGGGCGTAGTGATAGCAGAGTGCTGCCGAGGCTTCGCACCGTGTGGCTTCAGCGTGCTCGCCGCGCGTGTGGGCGGCCCGCGCCGCGCTGAGGTACTGGCGTGCGGTTCGTACCCACGAAAGCGACCAGCCGCGGAGCCCGCGCGCACGCCGGAGGGTCGCATCGACCTGGCGCGCGCCGATGCCGCCGTAGATGAAGCGCAGGCGCGAGACGGGCGAGATGATCCCGGCACTGGCCACGCGAAAGGCCAGGTCCATGGTGCGTGGTGTGATCCGGTTCGCGATCCAGAAATGCGGCGTTATCACTGAACTGTATCCAAGCGCTGCCATCCCTTCCTCGGTGTCAGGATAGCACGCGCGGCAAGGGAAGCAGGCGGGACGGTGAGGTCTACCCGGGTGGACTCGTCGGCGGGCTGTCGTGCGTGCGGAGTAGCCACCGCTCAGGAAATACGCAACTCCGGGGCCGCCGGTGCGCCAACGGGCTGCGTCCACCCGGGTGGACGCCGGACGCCGGCGCGGCGAGGGTGCACAACTCAGCGAAGGTCGCGAACAGGTAGGGCACGGGCGAGGCGGCCGTCCATGGTGGCGATGAACTTCGACGGAGGAGGAGCGTCTCGTCGTTAGCCGCTCCCATGGTGCTGGCATCCTGAGCGGAGCCTGTCGGCGCGGGCGCGGCGGCCGTCGGAGCGAAGGATCTCCCACGGGTGCGCGCTCCGACGCGAGATCCTTCGCTGCGCCGGGGCGGCTGGCCGCCGCCCGCGGCTCCGTCATCCTGAGCGGAACCGCGACGGCGGTGGCGGCGCTGCTCTGGATGCCACGGACATGACATCCGTGGCGGCTCAAGTCAGGCAGGTAGGCGCGCGACGACGGTGGCTGCTCCCCACAACATGGTAGGGGTGCTCCGGTGGTGACGGGTCAGGTGGATGCCCTTCCATCCGGACGCGACAGAAGAGTACGGATTCGGACTTGGCCGCGGGCGAGAAAACCCACTGCCAGGCGGGAAGCGTGTTTGGACGCATGTAGGACGATTGGCACAGAGCGCTTGGCGGTCGGGCAGGGGCGCGGTATACTGTGGGATGGAATACCCCATGGGGGTATCGATTGGACAGTGGATCGCAGCGGTTGCTGCTGATGGAGGCGGTTGCATGGTCGAACGGGTGTATCGCGTACCGGACGTAAGTTGCATGCATTGCGTGAACGCCATCACGCAGGCGCTGAGCCGCATCCCGGGCGTGGAGGCGGTGCAGGTCGACCTCGAGACGAAGCTCGTGACGGTGCAGGCCGGTGAGAGCGTGTCCGACGCGGATATCCGCGCCGGGATCGAAGAGGCCGGATACGACATCGCGGCGTAGCTACCATCGCGGAGGGGCGGCGCAGCGGGGCAGCGGCCCCCCGCCACCCTCCGATCCCCGTCGTCTCTCACACATTCTTCCACCCAGATCCTATCATATTGCCCCGGTGGCCCGGAGATTCAGTCGTCATTCTAGATGCAACGTGGTACAATGCTGTCACGGTTTGACTGAGATGAAGGCGTGCGTGTCGCGCTGGACCTCCGGGGAGTCCAGTGATGCCATCTGTCAGCGACGATCGGGCCAGGCCAGAGGGAACCGACCGGGATCCGCTGACCGGAGCGGTCTCCCGCGCGTTGCTCGACGACGTCCTGGCGCAGCAGGTTGCGACCTCGCGAGCGACAGGGCGGCCGCTCTCGGTGGCTGTCCTCGATCTGGACTACTTCAAGAGCGTCAACGATGCCTACGGTCACCTGCGGGGAGACCGTGTCCTCCGGGCGCTGGTTGAACGGCTGCAGGCCGGTATCCGGAAGACGGATCGGCTGTTCCGCTTCGGTGGGGATGAGTTCGTGCTGGTGCTCCCCGGGACGTCAGCGGAGGAGGCCGCCGCGATCGCATCACGGCTCCTCGCGTTGGTGGAGACGAAGCCCTTTGGCGGGGATCCGCCGCTGACGCTCAGTCTCTCGCTGGGAATCGCCACCTTCCCCCATGACGCCGAGACGCCGGATGCACTGCTCGATGTGGCCGACCGCCGCCGGTTCGGCGCGAAGCGAGCCGGGCGCGGCCGCGCGCTGACGGGGCGGGGAGTGGTGCTGCCCGCCCGCGTGCCCCGCGCCCTCCTACCGGCGGCAGCGCCCGTTGTATGGAGCGATTCGGATCTGATCGGCCGGGAAACCGAGGTCAACGAGATCCTGGAACGGCTCGGGCGTGCCCGGCTGCTGACACTGACCGGCCCGGCCGGAATTGGGAAGACGCGGCTGGCGCGGCACATCCTGGCGCTGCTGCGCGGCGCGTTCGCCGACGGGGTCGTCTACGTGCCGGTCGCACACGTCGTCGAGCCGTCGATGGTGCCGGCTGTCCTCTCCGCGGCGCTGGGGTTCGCCGTCCCGACCGGGCAGAGCGGCCGGGAACCGTCGGCCGAGGCGCTGCGAGCGCGCGAGCAACTGGTGGTCATCGACCACTTCGACCGGCTGCGGGACGCCGCACCGTTACTGACGGAGCTCCTGGCTGCCGCGCCCGGTCTCAAGATCCTGGTCACGTGCCGGCGCCCGCTGCGCCTCTACGGCGAGCATGTCTACCCGGTGCCGCCGCTGGTGGTCGGCGACTCGGAGGCGGCGCCCGCTGTAGCCCTGTTCCGCGCCCGCGCCCGCTTCCGCTCCGATGATCATCCTCCGGTAGGGGAGGGGGAGGCCGTGGCGGCGCTCTGCGCCCGGCTGGGCGGGTTGCCACTGGCGATCGAGCTCGCGGCGGCGTGGACGGCACGCTTCCCGGTCGAGCACCTGCTGGCATCGCTGCCGGGTGGCGGCGAGCCGGGGGAGGAGGTGAGCCCCGGCGACGCGCTCCGCGTCCTGCTTGATTGGAGCTACCGGGAGTTGACCCCTGAGCAGCGGCGGCGCTGGGCTCGGCTGGCGGTCTTCGCGGGCGGCTGGTCGGTCGAGGCCGCGCGGGCGGTCGTGGAGGCGCCATCCGCGGGGATCGCGGAGGTCGCAGCCGCCCTGGATGCGCTGGCCGAGGTCGGTTTGATCCGGCCGGTCACCGACGCGGCGCACTCGCCCCGGTTCATCATGCCGCAGGCGATCCGGGAGGAGGCGCTGGCACGGCTGGAGGCGACCGGGGAGGCGGACGGGATCCGCAACCGGCACGCGGCGTGGTATCTGGCGCTCGCCGAAATTGCTGCCGCGCAGCACCGTGGCGCGGACCACAAGCGCTGGCTCGATCGGCTCGACGAGGAGTACGCGAACCTGCGCGCCGGGCTCCGACATGCGCTCACGCAAGGCGACATCAATACTGCCGCGCGACTCGCAGCGGCCCTGTGGCGCTTCTGGGAGCGCCGCGGCTGGGCGGCCGAGGGTCGGGCCTGGATCGCCGCGATCCTGGAGCACCGGGAGTCGCTCCCACCGGAGGTCGAGGCGGAGGTGCTCAACGGAGCCGGAGTGCTGGCCTGGTTCCAGGGGGATCTGGCGGAGGCGCGCGACCGGCTGGAAGCCAGCCTGGCGATCTCAACGCGCCTGGGCGACGCCGCGGCGCTGTCGCGGGATCTGAACAACCTCGGGCTGGTGCTCCGGCAGCAGGGGGACTATGCCGCTGCCGAGGCGCATTTTACCCGCTGCCTCGAGGTGCAGCGTGCAGCGGAAGATGCCTGGGGGCAGTCGATTACGCTCGGGAATCTCGCCGAGCTGGCGGTGCTGCGCGGCGACGGCCCTGCCGCCCGCCGGATGGCGGCGGAGTGCCTCGCCATCGCCCGCAATGCGGACGATCAGCGGCTGCGTGCGCTGGCGCTCTGTACGACCGGCGTCGTCCTGCTCGACCAGGGCGAACCGGAGCGGGCGCGGGCGGCGCTCGACGAGAGCCTGGCACTGGCTGAGAGCCTTGCCGATCCGCGGACGACCGCGCGCTGCCTGACCGGCCTCGGTGTGGTGGCGCTGATGCAAGGGCGGAGCGCCGCGGCGGCGGACCTGCTCGGCCGCGCGCTGGATCTGTGGTCACAGATCGGGGATCGCCTCGGTCTCTTGGAGGCCCTCGGCTGCCTCGCCGGGGTGGCCGGTACCGTTGGCGACGTACTGGATGCCGCCAGGCTCTACGGGGCCGTCGAAGCCGTGCACCGGGGAGCGGGCGCGCCCGGGCCGCTCCTGCTGCGCAGCGCGTTGGCGCGGGTCGAGGCGGGCATCAAGGAGCGAGTCGACCCCGAGGCGTGGTCCACGGCCTGGCGTGAGGGGCAGTCCCTGACACTGGAGCATGCGCTGGCGGTCGCGCGCACGGTGGCACGCGGGGCCGCGCCGGCTGCTTGAGTCGCCCCGCCCGTGCATAGGTGCGTGGCTAGCGTTGGATGTCCTGGCCCGGCTCGCCGTAGCCCGGTTCGCGCGACCCTTCGGCCGGTTGCACCGGCGGGTGTCCTCGATCCTCCTGGCCCTCGACGGCATCCGGAGCGTGCGACTCGCCCTGCACCGGGCCGGGGATGCCGCGGCCGGAGCTGTGAGTCTTCGAGGAGGGGAAGACGCCCGAGTCGCGCTTCGGGGGTCCGTTCCGCTCGCCCTCTGCATCACGCCGGTGTTCGCTCATCCCGTGCTCCTTTCCGACGTGCCGCTCCAGCGCGGCACGCGCTGATTCGATCATGCTCGCCCGAGCGGCCGACGGCTGAACATGCGGCTGAACGCGCCGAGGATTGCCGCCACGAACAGCGACGCCAGCGAGATCACGACCGCCACCACCGCGCCGCGCGAGGGTGCCGGCATCCGCGGTTCCTCCCGTGCCGGGTCGCCGGACAGCCCGACTTCCGCGGGTGACTTGCCTTCGCGCTGCGCCAGCTCTCGTGCCCGCCGTTGTGCCATTTCCGGGTCTTCCTGTCGCTCGGGGTGCGCTGCCTTGTCGCGAATGACCTTCGGGTCGTAGCGCTTGTCGATGACCGCGTTCACCTCGCACCCGAGGAGGAGGACGATACTCGACACGTAGAGGAACAAGAGCAGGACGACGAGCCCGCCGAGGATGCCGTACGCGCTCCCCGGATCGGAGAAGTTCAGGTACAGGCTGAAGCCGAAAGTGGCGACCAGCCACAGGAGCGTGGCGAAGATGGCGCCTGGAGAGATCCAGCGGAAGGTCTGCTGAATCGCGGGCCCGGCCCAGTACAGGATGGCCAGGGCCAGCATCATGAAGATGACAATGGCCGGCCAGCGGACGATGTTCCAGACCAGGGTGAACGCGTTGCCGAGACCCGCGGAGTTCGCGATCCAGAGGCCGATCCGCTGCCCGAAGACGAACAGGACAAAGGCGCCGATGACGAGTACTGCCAGGCCAATCGTCAGCCCAATGGATAACAGACGCTTCTTGACGAACCCCCGGGTGTCCGCGACATCGTAGGCGCGGTTGAACAGGGAGATCATCGTGTTGAGCGCGCCCGAGGCGGACCAGATGGCCAGCACGAATCCGAAGGACAGCAGCCCGGCGCTGCTCTGGTCCTGGATACCGCCGAGGATGATCTCGACCGTGTCGTACACCGAGGCCGGGAGACCCTCCTGCGCGAGCGACAGCAGTTGAGCGAAGACGTCCACCCCGGTGTACCGTGCGACGAGCCCTGAAAGCGCTGCAAAGAAGATCAGCAACGGGGGCAGCGAGAAAACGATCTGGTAGGCGGCCTGGGCGGCCATTCCGGTGACGTCGTCGTCCGAGAATTCATGGACGACCTCCTTGCCCACTGCCTTGTAATCGACCTCCCGGAGCTGCATGCCGCTCACCTCCTCTCCGGTGATTGCTGGAGGGAGTGCAAGGGTCGTTCCAGGGCGGCGGGGTGAGGCGTCAGGAACGGCTCTCGTAGGCGATGGCGGCGACCTCGCGGGCCAATTCCATCACGGCCCACTCGTCCTTGGCATCTTCGCTGAGGACGGCCACGATGACCGGCCCGGCCGGGGCGTAGATCACCCCGGCGTCGTGGACGATCCCGGGGAGGTTGCCGGTCTTATGCGCCACCCGCGTGCCCGGGGGCAGCAGGACGGGCAGCCGGTCGGTGATCGTCTGTTGCGCCAGGAGGTCGAGCATCTCCTGGCTCGCCTCGGGACTGACGACCGCGCCGTCGAGGAGGAGGTGGAACAGCCGAGCCATGTCGGCCGGCGTGGTGACGTTGTATGCCGAGTCGGCATCGGCGAGCTGCGGCGGCGCCGGGATCGGACCGGGAGCCAGGGCGGCGAGCCGTGGCGTCGATGGGGTGCGTCCGGCTCGGGGTCGTGCGCTGGCGAGGTTGCTCGTCGCATCCAACGGATCGACCGATCCCCGGGACCCATCCTCGGCCGGCTCATCGGACTGGTCATCGGGCGGGATTGGCTCGGCCGTCGGCATGTTGTCCGGCTCCGTGGAGCTTACACCGGGGGGCGAGGGGGTGTCTCGCTGCGATTCCGGCGCAGGTGTCGGCTCCGGTGTCGATTCCGGCTCCGGCTTCGGAGGCGAGACATAACCTGGACGCCAGCGGATTTCGGTGTGCACCAGACCCAGATCCGCCATCGTGGCGTTGACGGCCTCGTTTCCGACCCGATCCAGGAGGGCGTGCGCGGCGACGTTGCTGCTGACCGCGATCATGGCCCACAGGAGGTCGTCGATCGGGACGGCCGTCCCGATGGCGTCGTAGACATCCGCGCCCTCTTCGAAGTAGGCGGGCAGGAGGGTAATCGTCTCGTCGAACGAGAGCCAGCCAGCTTCCCGCTGCCGATAGAGCTCGACCATGATTCCCAGCTTGTAGAGGCTGGCCGCTTCAAAGAGGCGGTCCGGCTGGTGCTCGTAGAGCCGCGTGCCGTCCGGCAGCGCGACTACGATGCCCACCTCGGCCGGGATGTCCGCCACCAGCGGGTCGATGCGCTCGGCCAGCGAGCCGGCCAGGTGTTCGTGCGGAGATTCCGGTTGTGGGGTGGGCGTCGAGGGCGGGGTCGGCGTCGGCTGGGGTGTCTGCTCCGCCTGTGGCGTCGGTGTCGGCGCTGCCTCCCTCGTGGCTACGACGGGCGGCGGGATCGGCGAGCTCCCGATCTCCGTTCCCGGCCCCTGCGTGGGGATTCCCCGTGCGGAGATGGCGAGACCGCCCACCGACAGGAGTAACGTGCCACCGAGCAGCAAGCGCAGGCGCCGCCCACGCGAACGAGCCCACCGCTGGTTATCCACTCGAGGCATCCGGACGTGTCCCCTCGCCGGGCGAGGCGACGGCTTGCCGCGCTCCCCTCCGCGGTGCCGTTCCCTGGTATCCTAACATCCCGAAGCGGCATGCTGCAGCGCGGCCGCTCCGGCCCGGGGACCGCGGGAAGGGTAGGGGATGGCCAGCCAGGCCGTCGAGATCATCCAGTATCGCAGTCTGCTCCGAAACCTGGTCGCCAAGGATCTGAAGGTTCGCTACAAGAACTCGGCGCTGGGGTTCGTCTGGTCGCTACTCCATCCACTGTTGCTGATGGTGGTCTTCACCTTCGTCTTCACGCAACTCCTCGACCAGGACACCCCAGCCTTCCCGGTCTTCGTCCTGACCGCGCTGCTTCCCTGGCACTGGACCTCGACCGCGGTGACCGCCGGGACGGCGTCGCTGGTGGACAACGCCCCGCTGATCAACAAGGTCTACTTCCCGCGCATCCTGCTGCCGATCTCGACCGTGCTCTCAACCGGCGCCAACTACGTGCTGGGGCTGCCCGCCCTGTTCCTGTTCATGGCGTTGTTCGACCGCGCGTTCACTCCATGGCTGGTCTTTGTGCCGGTCCTGGTAGTGATCCAGGCGATCTTCCTCACCGCAGTGGTGCTGATCCTGGCGCCGCTGAACGTCTACTTCCGAGACACGACGGTGCTGGTCGACGTGGGGCTGACCGCCTGGTTCTTTATGACGCCGATCTTCTACTCGATCGAGTGGGTGGTCCCGCACCTGGCAGCCTGGATGTACCGCATCAACCCGATGGCTGCCATCGTCTCCGAGTACCGCGTCATCATGTACAGCGGCGGCGTGCCCGACCCGCTCTTCACCGGCCGGACGGGGGTGACCGCGCTGGTGCTGCTAGCGATCGGCTACCTGGTCTTCACCCGGCTCAACCGCAACCTCGGGGAGCACCTGTGATGTGGCGCATGGCTGGGACCGGCGACCGGGGAGAGATCGCGGTTGAGTTGCGCGGGGTATCACGCCGCTTCCGCCTGCACCATGAGACCCGCACGTCGTTCCAGGACTGGTTCGTCGGGCTGTTGCGGCCCCGCGGGAAGGGCGAGGAGTTCTGGGCGCTGCGCGACGTGAGCTTCACGCTGCGCCGGGGCGAGTCGCTCGGCGTGCTCGGGCGCAACGGTGCCGGCAAGAGCACGCTGCTCAAGCTCGTCACACGCGTGCTGGAGCCCACCAGCGGCGAGATCATCGTCAACGGTCGTACCCACGCGATGCTGGAGCTGGGTGCCGGGTTCCATCCCGAACTGTCCGGCCGGGACAACGTCTACCTGAACGGCAGCATCTACGGCTTCTCGCGCCGCCAGATGGCCGAGCGCTTCGACCGGATCGTCCAGTTCGCCGAACTGGAACGCTTCATCGACACGCCGGTCAAGCACTACTCGCTCGGCATGTTCATGCGGCTCGGCTTTTCGATCGCCGTGCATCTGGATCCCGACATCCTGGTGATCGACGAGGTGCTCTCGGTCGGCGACGCCGCCTTCCAGCGCAAGGGCTACCAGGCGCTGCGCGACCTGAAGGCGCGGGGGACGACCATCCTCTTCGTCTCCCACTGGCCCGAGCTGGTCCGGGAGTTCTGCGACCGCGCCATCCTCCTGCAAGACGGGCGGCTGATCGACAACGGCCCGGTGGACGCGGTCGCGGCGCACTACGAGCGGATGCTGCAAGAGCAGCCGACTGACGCCGAGATCCTGCGGCTGAGGGCCGTCGACGAGGCCGGCACGGTGCTGGAAGCGGTGCCCTCGGGCAGCGATCTGCGCATCGAGGCGCTGCTCCGGGTGCCGCCCAATGGAGCCGAAGGGCTCCTGCTGGCGCTCGACCTCTACGACCGGGAGGGAACCCACCTCTTCGGCAACACCGGCCGCCTGGCGGACATCATGTCGCATACCTCCCAGGGCGACGCGGCGGCGCAGCGCGTGCAGGCGGTCATCCGGGGCCTGCCGGTGGCGCCGACAACCCTGACCGTGGCGGCGACGTTGCAGCGTCCCTCCGAGGCGGGGCTGGCGGTGGTCGATCGGCAGGAGACGGAGATCGAGGTGTTCGCGCCCTGGTCGGCGCAGGAGCGTGGCCTGCTGCGCCTGGAGCACATCTGGGAATCGGAGCCGGGCGCGGCAGCGCGCCGCGAGCGCACCGGCCCGCGAGTCGAGATCGAGCGGTGACGAGCCGCGCGGCCGCTGTCCAACCACGCCCCACGACCTGATACCAGGTTCGAGTCATCCCTGGATTCCGTGTCATCCTGAGTGGAGGCGGCCGGCGCGGGCGCGCCGGGCGGCGCAGCAAAGGATGACATGGTTCCAGGCGTTTGGTCTCTCGATGAGCGTCGGTTGTCAGTCACCACCGGTGGGACGCAATGCGCTGCGATAGCGACGGTAGGACGCCTACACCCCCGGCCGGTGGTCGTCGCGGGCGCACCCATCCACGGCGGTCGTCGCTGCCATCGGAATCGACATAACGATCCCCGCATGCGCGGGATGAGCGACGTCACCCGACGGGGCGCTGGGTGCGGGCGATCGAGCGGAGCACGGCTTCGAACAGCGCCTCGGCGCGGTCGGCGCGCGGGTCGTCGACGCCGGGACCGTAGCCGGAGGTCAGGCTGAGCGCGATCCGCCGGTTGTCGTGGAACAGGTACACCACATCCACCCGAGCGCCCTCCTGGTTTAGGACGACGCGGACGCCGGGCATGCCGCCGTACTCCACCGTGCCCCAGATCGTCGCGTCCCGGCGCTCACCGAACTCCTCTCGTGCGAAGTCCATCGGGTCGCCGGGGTTGGCCGCACCCTCGATCGCCACCGAGAGACGCAGCGGCACGTCCGGATCGTTCGGCACGATCTCCGCGCGGTAGTCGCGGTCGCCGCCGCTCGCCTGCGCGACCGACCACCCCTCGGGGTAGCGGAGGGTGAGTGCCCCCGCCGCGTCGAGGACCGGCCAGCCGGCGCTCTCGTCGACGGCCGCGCGCTGCGCGGCGCGCCACTGCTCGAACCACTCGGCGAGGTAGGCTGCGGGCAGCGCGCCGCTCACCCGGCTGCCGTTCGAATCCATGGCGGGCACGAGGATGCCGAGCACGGTACCGGCTGGGTCAGCCAGCGCACCCCCAGCAAAGCCGGCGACCAGCGGGATATCGGTCTGCAGCAGGGCGGGCTCGGTTCCCGGCGTGGCCGCCGCGGCCGCGGGCTCGGTGAGGTGTCCGCCAGCCTGGGCGAAAGCGCCGCGGGCCGCGTCGAAGCCGACCGCGATGACGGAGTCGCCGGTGGACGATGCGTCGCGGTGCAGGCGCACCGGTGCCAGCCCTGTGGCCGGGATCTTGAGCAGGGTCAGCCCCGTCGCGTCATCGCGGGCGACCTCCACCGGGCGCAGCGCGGTACCGTCCGGGGTGACAACCTCGACCCCGTCGGTGCCGGTCGCTGCCGTGGTCAGCAGGAAGCCGTCGGCCGTTACGGTGACTGCCGCACCGAGCACCGCGCCGTCGCGTGCGCGGCGCAGCATGAGGATCGACTCCTCCAGCGGGGCAGGCTCCGCTTCCCCGATTGGGGCCTCGGTTGGGGTCGGCACGGCGTGCGTCGGTGAGATGGTGGGCGTGGGTGTCGGTGGGTCAGTGGTGGTGCCGAGGCAGCCGGCCAGCAGGAGGCCGGTGAGCATGAGCAGAACCACGCGCAGCGAACGCCGCGGCGGGTTCGATGAATGATCGTAGCGGGTCGTCGTTCCGTCCCCTTCCGCATGGTTTCGCCGCGGGAGACCATCCCCCTTCCCGCGGCGTCTCAGAAGTCTATGGTGCCTGAAAGTCACTCGCAACACCGGGCCAGTGGTCCCGCCCGACGCCGGTCCGTCCGCATGTACGGACAAGACTTGTGTATCTGCCTGGGAAAACCAGCCCGTTTGGCAGGGTAGAATGTCCCACGACGACCCCCTACTGATTTCTCTGTTCCCCGTTCGACGACAGCGAGTAGACTCGCTGTCAAGGGTCGCAACGGGCATCGCGGTCCCGTGGGCCGTCGACAGCGCGTCGAGGGAGCAGGCATGGCAGGGACACGCATCCTCGTCATTGACGACGACCGGTCGTTCATCCGCCACATGCAAACGGCGCTGCGTGGACTCGGTGAAGTCCGGGCGACGACCTGTGGCGTGGACGGGCTCCGGACGGTTGACTACTGGGAGCCGGATGTCGTCATGCTGGACCTGCTGCTGCACGACGTCGACGGGTTCACGCTGCTGGAGCGGCTGACCGGCCCGGACCGTCGCCACCGTCCGGCTGTCCTCTGCCTGACCGACGGGCTGGGCGCCGGAACCCGGCACATTCGCGGCCCCTACTGGCCTGTCGGGACGGTCGAGCGAACGGCTCCCGCGCATCAACTCCGGAGAGTGGTGCTGCATGCCGCGTCCACGTGCGGTAGGCAACTCTCCGCAGCCACGGCCTGACTCCGGCACGGCCGCCCGCGCCGGGCGGGCGTGCCAGGTGTGTCGCAGCCTCACGGTTGACTCAGGATGTGACCAGTTCGACCGTCTCTAGCGTCCCGAGCTTGACGCCATGCGCGGTCATTTCCTCGATGGCGCGCTCCGAGTCGCCCTTCTGAACGTCGACCCCGCGGCTGGCATCGATCAGCAGCGTGACCTCCAGCCCCAGGCGGCGCGCATCCAGGGCGCTGGCGCGCACGCAGTAGTCGGTGGCCAACCCGCCGATGTAGAGGTGCGTCACCCCGTCCCGCTGCAAGCGGTCGGCGAGAGACTCGCCCTCGTCCGTCGTGCCGTGGAAGGCTGAGTAGGCGTCCTCCTCCGGATCGGTCCCCTTGGTGATGAGCACGGTCGAGGGGGGTAGCTCGAGGTCGGGGTGGAACTCCGCGCCGCTCGTACCCTGGACGCAGTGCGGGGGCCAGGGGCCGCCAAACTCCTGGAAGTGTGACGTCTCTTCCGGATGCCAGTCCCGTGAGGCGTAGATCGGAAGTCCGGCCTCGGCGAAGCGGCGCAGATACTCGTTGAGCACCGGGATGACGACGTGCCCCTCCGGCACGCCGAGCGCGCCACCCGGCAGG
This sequence comes from Sphaerobacter sp., assembly GCF_019683595.1. Taxonomy (GTDB): domain Bacteria; phylum Chloroflexota; class Chloroflexia; order Thermomicrobiales; family Thermomicrobiaceae; genus Sphaerobacter. Next base: position 29,873 of record NZ_JADGHZ010000017.1, read on the forward strand.
AAGTCGTTCTGGACATCGACGACGAGCAGGGCAGCCTTCTCGTTGGCCATAGCTCTCCTCCTGTCCGTGATCCGGGGTGCAGGCGTGGGTGGAATGCCGGATCATGCGCCAAAAGTATAGCGCGGCGCGGAGAAGATCCGCGCCGCGACGGGTGAAGCAGGTTGGTGTGTCGGATCAGGGTGCGACGGAGCCGGCAAGTCGCGCTCGGTAGCGGGCGAGCCCGGCGGTGATCCGCGGCACGAGGATGTAGGCGGCCACGGTCAGCGTCGAACCGGCGATGGCGTCGAGGATGTAGTGGTTGCCGGTTCCCACGACGGCGGTGATCATCAGCAGCGGGTAGAACGTACCGAGCACCCAGTGGGCAAGCGTGCGGCCGACCCGGATCACGCCGATGCCGCAGAAGAGTGCGAAGGAGACATGCAAGCTGGGCATGGCCGCGAACGGGTTGTAGAGCATGGCGACGCTCGGCTGGTCGTAGTTCACCTTCCCGTAGAGCGCCAGGGTATCGACGAACCCGCTGTACGGGAAGAAGCGCGGCGGCGCGAGGGGGTAGAGCGCATAGATCAGCAGCCCGATGGCCAGGATGCCCAGGAAGACGTTCCGGTACTCCCGGTAGCGGTCTGTGTGGCGCCAGAACAGCCAGATGCCGAACAGCACCAGACCGGCCATGTGGGTGTAGGTGTAGACCCAGTTCAAGAAGTGGACGATCCAGGGCTGCGCCAGCAGCCAGGCCTGGACCCCAATCTCGCGGAACAGACCAAGCCGCCGCTCAAGATGCATCACCTCGCGCGCGTTCTGGAACGCATCGATTTCTTTCCCGGCCGCAAGCCCGCGTGTGGCGTAGTACAGCCCGAAGAGCACGGACAGGATGCCGAACTCGATGAGGCCATGACGGGCGCGCTCAATCACGGTGTTCCGGGTGACGAGCTGCTCTCGTGGCTCCACTCGCGACTCCTCTCGAGCCACCGGACCGCCGTGAAATGCGGCGAAGGCGATCCGGCACTCCGCTCGCACCCCTAAGCCTAACGCAGAGGGTATGGATTGGCTACGGCCCTCCGGCCCGGCCCCACCCTGTCCGGATGGACGGGGTGATGGTGGGGTGCGCCCGGCGCTGGCCTTATGCAACTTTCATACCATAGAGGACGTTGAACACGCCACTTGCGTGCGTCCAACCCCCTGCGTATACTCGGCATGGTGTACGTACATATGGCGCCGATGCCCACCGGCCAACCGGGAGCAGGACCGATGACGAACGGGGCGGCCCCGACGATCGCCGACGCCATCGAGGACTTCTTCGACAACCTGCGGCTGTCGCCGCGGAGCAAGAAGACCTACCGCACCGCGGTGACGAAGTTCACCGAGCACCTGAAGGAGCGGTTTGATCTGGACCCGGCCACAAGCCCGGTCACGGCGCTCACCGAGGACCATGTCACCGACTTCGTCGCCGCGCTGATGCCGGATGACGTCCGCTCGCCGGAAGAGGTGTCGCGCATGCGCACGGCGCAGACCAACCTGGCCGCCGTGCGGAAGCTGTACGCCTACCTCGTCTCCTACGACCTGCACCCAAACCTCTCGACTGAGAAACTGCGCACGCGGGTGGCGGCGATGATGCCGCGCTTCACCCCGCCGCCGCCCGATGTCCAGACCAACGACCTGGACCGCATCGTGGAGTACGTGCGCACGCTGCCGCATGAGGTCGATCCCGACAAGGAACTACGCCGGCTCAAGCTGCGCGCGATGATCCTCTTCCTCTATCGCACCGGCGTGCGGGTGTCGGAGCTGTGCGGCTTGCGTCGCCGGGATATTCAGTTGGCCGACGGCACGGCCAGCATCTACCGCGCGAAAGGGGGCAAGAGCCGCACCGTCCTCTTCGACAGCGAGACGGCCGAGGCGCTGGTGGCCTACTGGGCGGCGCGCGGCGACAGCGGCCGCGGCGTCGGGGCCTTCCCCGCCTTCAGCGGGCGGGACAAGGTCGGCGTCCCTGGGCGTGCCATCAGTCCACGCACGGTCGAGCACATCGTGGCGCAGCTCTGCGTCGCGGCGGGGGTGGAGAACCCGATCACGCCGCACTCGTTCCGTCACGGGCTGGCGACCGAGCTGGTGCGCCGCCGAGTGCGTGAGTCGACCGTGCAGACGATCCTCGGACACGCCTCGCCGACGACCACCCGCATCTACGTCCACAAGGTGGCGGCTGAGGTGGCTGAAGAGTATCAAGAAGCCTTCGGTCCGTACCGCCGGCCGCTCGGAGCATAGCCGCAGTCCCAATCAGCCCGCCATCAGTACCCCTACGGCATGAGACTACCGACTAGACACATCATTGCTGATGGGGGATAGCCCACGGTGGCGGCATCCCGTACAGTGCAAGCAGAGACGGAAGGGTATGGGTCCCCGTATCTGCGGGTCCGACCCGTGACGAGAGTGCAGGCACGTGATGTCGTCGATGCCGTCATCCCTTGACGTGCGGCACTGGCCCCGCGACCCACTCACCGGTGCGCTGTCCCGGGCATACCTCGATGACGCACTCCAGGCGACGCTCGACGCGGCGCGGCGGGAACGTCGCCGGGTGACGCTCTGCCTCCTCGATGTGGATCACTTCAAGAGCATCAATGATGCCTACGGCCACCGTCGCGGCGATGAGGCGTTGCGGGAGGTCGCCCGCCGCATCCAGCGCGAGATCCGCAGCAGTGACCTCATGATCCGGTACGGCGGGGACGAGTTCGTCCTCATCCTCCCGGACCTGACACGCTCGCAGTCCGTCGCGCTGGCGGAGCGCCTGCTCGCGCGGGTGCAAGCGACGCCATGCCCGGGCGTGCCGCCACTGCGCCTGTCGATCAGCGTGGGCGTCGCGACCTTCCCAGACGATGCGGACACGGCGGAGGCGTTGATCGAGCGCGCCGACCAGCGGCACGCCCAGGCCAAACGGCAGGGGCGCCGTTGCGTGGTCGGCGAGGACGTCGCCGTGGTGGACCCGGGCAGACTGCCGGAACCCGCCCGCCTGATCGAACGCGATACCGAGCTGGCGGCAATCCATGCGTTTCTGGCACGGCTCCCCGCGGCCAGGCGCGGGGCGCTGCTGATCACCGGGGCGCCCGGTACGGGGCGCTCGCGCCTGCTCGTCGCCGCGGTCGAAGCGGCGTTGCAGCAGGGCTACGCCATCCTCCCGCTCGAATCCCGGGAACCGGTGTCGCTCGCGCCGGGCCCGGGACGCCTGACCGTCTCGTGGCAGGAGCTTGCATCGCTGCCGGGCGACGGGGCAGAGGCACGGCTGCGACACCTCGCGGCCGCGGCCGGATGCCACGGGCTCCTCATCGTCTTCGATGGCTGGGAGGACCTCAACCCGGCTGCCCGCTCCTGGGTCGAGCGGGTGCTGGCCGGGGCGGGATCTATGCCGATCGGGGTGATGGTGACGGCTGGGGAGAATCCCTCCGTCCCGGTCGCGCCGTTCGTCGCTCGTGTGGTCGTGAATGCGCTCTCGCAGGAAGCGACGCGTGTCTGGGTGCGCGGCACGCTGCTGTGGGATCCGCCTGCGGACTTCGTCGTCTGGCTCCATCGCACCACTCAGGGGCGACCTGCCGAGATCCGAGCCACGCTTGACCGGCTGGTCGAGCAGGGAATGCTGCGCAGGGAGTCGCGCAACGGCTGGCGCCTTGCCGATGGCTATGCCGGGGTCATCCGCGATGGTGGGACGGCGCCGCTGGTGCAGCAGCATCCCCACAACCTCCCGGCGGCCTTGACCGAGTTCGTCGGCCGTACGGCCGAGGTGGCCCAGGCCCGGAGCCTCATCCTGGAGCACCGCCTGGTGACGCTCACCGGGCCGGGGGGCATTGGGAAGACGCGGTTGGCGCTCGAGGTCGCGGCCGCGGTGCGCGCGCACTTCCCCGACGGCGTCTGGTTCGTCCCGCTCGCGCCGATTCATGACACCCGGCTTGTGCCCGATGCGATCCTCGCCGCGCTCGGCGAGCAGCAGACTCCGGGCGAGACGGCGCTCGATTACCTGAAGGAGAAGCTCCAGGAAGCTCGCATGCTCCTGGTGCTGGACAACCTGGAGCAGCTTGCCGATGCGCCGGCGCTGGTCGCCGACCTGCTGGCGGCCTCGCGCCACCTGCGCGTCCTGGTCACCTCCCGTCACCGGCTCACCCTGCCGGAGGAGGTGGTGTTCTCCGTTCCCCCGCTGCCGGTCCCGCGGTCGCGTGAGGGATGGTCGGCCGCAACGCTGACCGACTTCGCGGCCACGGCGCTGTTCGTGGCCCGCGCGCAGGCGGTGCGCCCCGACTTCCGGGTCACCGACGCAAACGCTGCCGACATCGCGGCCCTCTGCGCCCGGCTGGACGGCCTGCCGCTGGCGATCGAGCTGGCCGCGGCGCGGGTGGATGAGTTCTCCCCCCGCGACCTGCTGGCCCAGATGCACCGGCGGCTGGCGTTTCTGGACGACGGCCCGCGCGACCTCCCTGCCCGCCAGCGGACCCTCCGCGGCGCGATCGACTGGGGCTACCGCCTCCTGTCGCCCACGGAGCAGCGGCTCTTCCGGCGGCTCGCCGTCTTCGTGGGCGGCGCGACGCTGGAGGCGATCTCCGTCATCGTTGCTGGTGCTCCGAGCTACGGCGGCTCGGAGCAGTCGCCCCTGGCTGCTGTGGTGCGCTCCCTGCGCGACAAGAGCCTGCTGCTCACCGTGGGGGAGGGTCGCGTCGGGATGTTGGAGACGATCCGGGAGTACGCCCTGGAGCAGCTTGCGGCCAGCGGCGAGGAGGCGACGGTCCGTGACCGCCACGCGGCGTACATGCTGGATCTGGTAGAGCGATCCCAACCATACCTCCGAGGGTCCGACCAGATGCGCTGGCGGCGCCGGCTGGAGGCGGAGCGCGACAACATCCGCGCGGCTATGGCGTGGCTAATCGGACAGCGCGACATGGAGCGGGCGGGTCGACTTGCCGCGGCGCTGTGGATCTACTGGGACAGCGTCGGGCGGACCGCTGAACTGCACCGCTGGTTGACGGCGGTGATCCAGGAGCGCGAGCGGCTCTCGGACCCGGTGCTCGCCGCTGTGCTACACACGCTCGGGTCCATCAACTGGATGCTGGGGAATTCGGACGACGCCGAGTCCTGCTTCACGGCGGCCCTGCAACTCTGGCGACGGTTGGGCAACCGCGAGCGGGAAGCCGCGGCGCTCAACAACCTCGGCCTCGTCGCCGGGGGGCGCGGCGAATATGACCGGGCCGAGGACTACTTCCATGCCAGCCTTGCCATGACGCGTGAGACGGGCGATGCCTGGGCGGTGGCGATTACGCTCTCCAACCTGGGCTGGGTGGCCCTCGAACGTGGAGAGGTCGGTGAGGCAATCGACCGCCTGACCGAGGCGCTGGCGGCCCAGGAGGCGGCCGGTGACCGGAGCGGGCTCGCGCTCACGATGGCGAACCTGGGGGTGGCGACGCTGCAGCGTGGCGACTATGCGGCGGCGGCGCAGCACTTCGAGCAGAGCTGGGCGCTGGCGCACGAGTCCCGGGACGAGCGCACGGCGGTGCTGACGCTGGCGCGCCGGGCACTGCTGGCCCTGATCCAGGGCGATCTGGAAGCCAGCCGCCGCGACTGCTTCGAAGCGATCGCGCGCTGGCAGGAACTCGGCTACAAGGCGGACATGGTTGAGGGACTCCAGGTTCTGGCCGGGGTGGCCGCGGCGCAGCGGCGGCCCGATGTCGCTGCCCGCCTGCTCGGCGCCGTGGCGGCGGTTCGTGCCGCCACGCGCTCCCTCGGAGCCGCCTCCCTCCATCCCGAGTTCCGTCGCCTCATCGAGTCCGCCCGCGCCAGCCTATCCCCAGCCGCCTGGCAGGCCGCCTGGCAAGCCGGCCAGACCGTGGCCCTGCCCCAGCTCATCGATGATGTGCAGCGCGAGTTGGGGCAGGAGTGAGGCGAGATGCGTCATGCGTCATGCGTCATGCGTCAACCGTCCCCCTCACCCCCGGCCCCTCTCCCAACCTTGGGAGAGGGGAGAAAGACGAAACACGCATCACGTGTGACGCATGACGTATGACGCGTGAATCTCCCTACTCCACCGCCAGGTCGTTGACGATCTCGCGGGCGGCGTGGAGCCACTGTTCGTCGGTGTCGTCCGGCACGGAGCAGCCGTTGGCCAGGATGAACTTGCGCCCGCCGGTCTGGCGGATGGCGTCCTCGGCCTCCTCACGGATCTTCTCCACCGGCCCATTCGAGAGCGCGCCGAACTCGTGCCAGCCGCCCATCAGGCACTTGCTGGTCTTGGTGCGGGCCTCGCGCAGGCTCGGCCCGGCCATCCGGTCGCTCCAACTCAGCACCTGGACCGGATAGTCGAGCACGTCGTCGAAGAACAGGTCGCGCTCGCCGTGCACGTGGAGCACATTCAGCCAGCCGTCGATGGCGCCCTGCAGGGCCAGGAGGTCGTAGGGGCGGCCCACCTCACGGTAGAGCTCGCGGCTCATGATGGCGCTGGTGCAGCCCTGCAGCGCGAAGAAGACGCCGTCGGCACCGGCGTCGATGCAGTCCTGGATGTGGGCGCGCAGGTTCTGGGCGAAGGTCGCCAGCGCCTGGTGGACGAAGGTCGGGTGCTCATGCAGGTGCCGCAGGAATAGTTCGCGCGATTCCGCGGCGTACATCGCCTCCGCCAGGGGGCTGAAGACCGTCATGATGATCGGCACATCGAAGCCGACCATGTCGCGGAGCGCGCGGATGGCCATGGCGCGCTGGGTGAAGTAGCGCGAGCGCTCCTGGTCGATCGGCTCGATCAGCAGCCAGTCATCCGGCTTGGTGACCGAGCGGCGCGGGAAGGGGTAGGGGATATCCGGCATGATCTTGAGGATGTCGAGGTCGAAGGTAGCTTCGAAGAAGTTGAAGGTGGCCTCGGCCAGCCGGCGCCCGGACCCCTCGGGGCGGAAGTGGTGCCAGAAACAGACGGGGACGCGGTCAACCTCGTCGCCGTTGACGGCGGCCATGACGCGCTCGGTCTTGGTCATCTCATCGACGAATGACATCACCGCACTCCCTTTCCCTGGTCCGTGCTGGCGGCCGGCCAGCGCGGTATGTAGCTGGTGTCATTGGCGGCAGCAGTCGTGGTGCGCGTCCCGAGGGCGGCGCACGCCGCTTCACGCGCCGCATCTTAGCATGGGCACGGGAACCCCGCACCAGCCGTCCACCCGGGCGGACTGCACATACTGTACATAAGAAAACGCCCCGGTCGGGGGGCCGGGGCGTCGTCAGGGGGAGGGCTGA
>NZ_JADGHZ010000018.1 GCF_019683595.1 Sphaerobacter sp.
CCGTGGCGCTAACCGGCCTCCTCCATGAACCGGATCGGGATCGGCTCGACGTCGCCGGAGGGCTTGAAGCCGAAGACGCGCGCGTAGAAGTAGTACACGGCGTCCAGGGAGCGGCGGATGTTCTCGGCTTTACGGAAGCCGTGCTGCTCGCCTTCGAACGCGATGTAGGCGTGCGGGATCCGGTTGGCCTCCAGCGCCGCCACCATCGCCTCGGCTTGCGACGGTGGGACGACGGCGTCTTCCAGTCCCTGCAGCAGGATGATCGGGCATGAGATGCGGTTGGCGTGGTAGAGCGCAGACCGCTCGCGGTAGAGATCCTCTGCTTCCGGATAGGGTCCGATCAGCCCGTCGAGGTAGCGCGATTCGAACTTGTGCGTGTCGCGGGCCAGCGCGGCGGCATCGGCCACGCCGAAGTAGCTGGCGCCCGCGGCGAAGACGTCGGTGAAGGCCAGGGCGCAGAGCGTCGTGTAGCCGCCGGCGGAGCCGCCCTCGATCGCCAGTCGATCGCCGTCGACTTCGCCTTGCTGCGCCAGGTAGCGAGCGGCGTTGACGCAGTCGGCGACATCGACGATGCCCCAATTGCCCTTCAGCCGCTCCCGGTAGGCGCGACCGTAGCCGGTGCTCCCGCCGTAGTTCACGTCGACGACGGCGAAGCCGCGGCTCGTCCAGAACTGGATCTCCAGGTTGAGCGCCGAGGTCGTCTGGCCCGTCGGCCCGCCGTGGCTGAGCACGAGCAGCGGCGGCCGCTCGCCCTCCGGCCCGATGAAGTCGCGGTTCGCCGGGCGGTAGAAGAGCGCGTGCGCGGTGAGGCCGCCGTCGGTCGGGAACTCGATTGGTTCCGGTATCGAGAGATAGCCGGGGTCAAGGTCGACGTCCAGGCTCTTCCGGACCACCGTCGCGTTCCCGGTTTGGAGGTCGATCGAGGCCACGCTGGCCGGGTGCGAGGCGGAGGCGGCGATCACCCAGACCTGATCGCCTGCGGGGGCGGTGCGAATGGAGCGGAACGCGGTGAAGCTCGTCTCGACCGGCTCGACGCGGCCGCTACCGGGCGTGATCACGCCGAGGTGGGTCAGCCCCCGCTGGCTGTAGAGGCAGGCGATGCGACCGTCCTGCAGGAAGTCGTAGGTCGTCAGGCCGAACACCCACTGCGGTACCCCGAACTCGGCGTCCATGGGCGCGAGCGGGATCAGCTCTCCGTCTTTCAGGGCGTAGAGGTTCCACCAGCCCGTCCGGTCGGAGATTAGGTGCAGCGTGCCGTCCGGGCTCCAGGCGGGCTGGAAGATCGACTCCTCGGGTCCACCCGCCACGTGGAGCACGTCGCTGAGTGTGCTGTCCTGGTTGAGCGTGCCGACCCAGAGATCAGTCCCGTCCCAGGGCATCCGCGGGTGGTCCCAGGTGGTCCAGACGAGGCGGGTGCCGTCGGGACTGACGCGCGGGAAGGAGTAGAAGTCGTGCCCCTCGGCGATGATGCGCGGTTCGGCGCTGCCGTCGGCGGGGAGGGCGACCAGCCGGTTGTGCACCTGCCCGTCGGGGGCGTGCTCCTCCTGGACACAGATGATGAGCCGGCCGTCCTGCGTCACGCAGCCGTCGGCGTAGCGGAGCGATCGCGGCGCGGGCGGCTCCGGCGTGATCGGCCGAGGTTCGTCGCCCGGATCCTGGCGGTAGAGCCGCTGGTCGGCGAAGTTGGTGAAGAAGACGGTGTCTCCGTGCAGCCAGAAGGCGCCGCCGCCGTACTCGTGGACAAGGGTGCGGACGTTGAATCCCTGCGGGGTGACGTCGGTGACGGTCCCGTCCGCGGTCCGCTTCACGAGCACGCTCCGGCCGCCCTCCGTCGGACGGCCTTCCAGCCAGTAGACGGCACTGTTTGACACCGCGACGGCCCCGAGGGCGATACTGGCCGATGCGATCAGGTCCGAGCGGATGGGCGACTCCCACGAGCCGTACGGCGCGACTCTCGGTGTGGGCACGTTGCAGGCTCCCTTCGCTGCGGTTCGTTCTCTCTCCGGCGACCGCGGGCTAGCTTAGCCGAGCGGTGACGGACCCGCCAGGGCGCGGAGGCACCGCCGTCGCGATCGCCAACAAGGGCGGGTGCGGCTCACGCTGGCGCTTCGGAGAAGGGGAATGCACGCGTCCGGGCGCGCTCGATCAGTTCATCACGGGCACTCAGGATCATCTGGTACAGCGCCGGGTCGCGGCTCGCGAGCCCGGCGCGGTCGAGCTCGTCCTCATCAAGGGTGAGGAGGCGCCCGTCGGGGTAGACCACGACGTCGATGTACAGGTCCTGCCAGTAGACCGTGCCGTCCTCGATCCAGCTTGGATAAGTGACGTTGCAGTACCAGCCCTTGAAACGGTCGTCCTCGGTGAAGAGGGCGAAGGCGTTGTACGGCCGGGTCAGGCTGAAGTATTCGACGAACACGTCCCGCGGATCGAACACCAGGTACCCCAGGTCTTTCCGCTCGAAGACCCAGTAGGCCCGGGCGACGACCCAGTCCTCCGGACCGGGCACGGCGTGGCCCGGGTAGCGTGCCGCTTCGCGTCCGTCGGGAGTGAGCTTGACGATAGTCAGGTTCGTGCCGGGAGCGAGCCTAGGGGTGGGCTCGCCCCGGCCGCTGGGGGTTTCCACCTCGCTTATCCCTGTCGGATGACGGAGAGGACGGCCTGGGTCTTCTCCTCGAGCAACGCCGGGTCATTGGCCTCCACGTTGAGGCGTAGCAGCGGCTGCGTGTTGGACGGCCGGACATTGAACCACCAGTCGGGATAGCTGACGGTAAGTCCGTCGAGGTAATCAAGCTCCCCGTCCGAGAAGCGGCTCTCGAGCCGCCGCAGCACGGCCTGCTGGTCCGCGACCTCGCTGTTGATCTCGCCCGAGCGGAAGTAGGTGTCGAGCGGCTTGAGCGCCTCGGACATGGTGACGCCCTCCTGCGAGAGCAGTTCGATCACGGTCAGCGCCGCGATGATGCCGGAGTCGGCGTACCAGTTGTCGCGGAAGTAGAAGTGCCCCGAATGCTCCCCGCCGAAGATCGCGTCGTGCTCTCGCATCTTGGCCTTGATGAAGGAGTGCCCCACGCGGGAGCGGATCGGCTTGCCGCCCTCGCGCTCAATGGTTTCCGGCACGGCGCGCGAGCAGATCAGGTTGTAGACGATGCTGGCACCCGGGTGCTTGCGGAGGAGCGACTTGGACACGAGCGCGGTGATCATGTCGCCGCCGACGAACTGGCCGTGCTCGTCCAGGATGAACATCCGGTCGGCGTCACCGTCGAACGCGATCCCCAGGTCGGCCTTGTGTTCGAGCACGGCGTGCCGGAGGTCGACGACGTTCTCCGGCTCCAGCGGGTTGGCCAGGTGGTTCGGGAAGCGGCCGTCGAGTTCGAAGTAGAGCGGCACGACCTGAAGCGGCAGCCGGCCGAAGACCGCCGGGACCACCTTGCCGGCCATGCCGTTGCCGGCGTCGACAACGACCTTGAGCGGCCGGACGGACTTCGTGTCGATCAGCGACAGGACATGGTCGGCGAAGTCGTTGAGGATCTCCTTGGAGTGCACCGTCCCGGGCGAGGGAGGATCCGGGAACTGGTCGCGCAGGACGAGGTCGCGAATCTCCCCGATCCCCTGGTCCATGCTCAGCGGGCGCGCCTCCTGGCGGCACAGCTTGAAGCCGTTGTACTCCGGCGGGTTGTGGGAGGCGGTCACCATGACGCCCGCGTCGTAGCCCGACTTTCCGACGGCGAAGTAGAGGCTATCGGTGCTGACCAGGCCGATGTCGCAGACGTCCGCGCCCTGGTCGAGGATCCCGTCGATGATGGCGCTCGCCAGGGCGGGTGACGAAATGCGCATGTCACGCCCGACCACGACCTGCTTGGCCTTGAGGTAAACCACGAGCGCCCGGCCGATCTTGTAGGCGATCTCCGGGTTGAGCTCCTGCGGGTAGACGCCCCGCACGTCGTACGCCTTGAAGATCTCCGCGACGTTCTGCATCGTACTCCCCATCTGTGCTGGTGGCCACGCACCGGCACGCGGCGACGTGGGCCAGGGCGGAACGACGGAACCGGATCACGCCCCTTCACCATGATAGTAGCAGGACAGAGGGTGGGGCGGGCTAAATCGGATTGGGATCGGGGATGAAGCGTGTCTCGACCCCGAAGCGTCCTCGGAGCACCTCGCCCAGCGCCTGGACGCCGAGCCGCTCGGTTGCCTCATGACCACCGGCCAGGACGGTGATCCCCAGCTCCCGCGCCAGCGCCATCGTCGACTCGCGCACGTCGCCGGTCACGAGCGCGTCGCAGCCGGCCGCGACCGCCTCGTCGAGCGCGGAGTAACCGGAGCCGGAGAGGATCGCCACCCGCCGGAGCGAGCCGTCATGACCGTTGAGCACCACGGGTGCCCGCTCGGTCACGCGTTCCAGCCGGCTGATCAGGTCCGGCACCGTGAGAGGCTCGGGCGGCTTAGCGATCACGCCGATCGGCTGTCCCTGGACCTCGGCGAAGGGGGCGATGACGCTGAGGTCGAGTGCGGCGGCGAGGCGGTGGTTGTTGCCGACCTCCGGGTGCGCGTCGAGGGGCAGGTGGTAGGCGATGAGGTTCAAATCCGACGCGAGCAACCGCTTCAACCGCTCGCGCAGGGGACCGACGATCGGCCCGCTTCGCTCACCCCAGAGCAGCCCATGGTGGACGAGCAGCACGTCGGCGCCCCAGTCGAGGGCCGCGTCAATGGTGTACTGGCTCACACTCACGGCCGTGGCGACGCGGCTGACGGTATCGCGCCCCTGCACCTGGAGGCCGTTCACGGCAGCGTCCCGGAAGCGGTCCACCCCAAGGTACTCGGCGCAGAACGCCACGATGGCGTCACGGTCGGCCATCCCCCACCTCCCTCATCCACGTTTCAGGCGGGCACCGCGTGCACGGTCCCCTGTGTCCGCACACATTCTGCCACGGGGCGCGGACGGAGGCGCCCGGGCATGCGTCCGGGGAGACTATAATCGGGGGCGTCCTCCCGTGGCAGCCGGGAGGTCACGCGCCGGATGGCAGACTGGTGGGAGAGACCATGACGCCCGAATCGTTCGTTGTCCAGGCCGACGACCCCGTCGATTTCCACCTCCACACCCGGGCGAGCGACGGGGGGTGGACGCCACACCAGTTGGTTGACCACCTCGTCGAGCACGGATTCAAGGTCGCGGCGGTGTGCGACCATGACACGATGCGCTCGGTCCCCGAGGCCATAGAGCACGCGGCCAGCCGCGGCATCCTGATCATCCCCGGCGTCGAGGTGACTACGTGGTGGGAAGACCGCCAGTGGCACCTGCTGGTCTACGGCGCCGACCCGACGAGCGAGCGCGGGCACGGCTTCGGCGCGCTGCTGGCTCGCCAGGCGGACGAGCTGGCCGCCGCGGCGGAGCGGGGCATCATGGCGCTGGAGTCCCACGGCCACGCCCTCCCGTCGCTTGAGGAAGTCGTGGACGGGCGTCCCCTGCTGCCGGTACACGTGCTGCTCACCGCGATCAAGGACGGCCACGCTTCCAACCTCCAGACGGCGCACCAGCTCGTCATGCGGTACGGGGAGACGCTACGAGTCGACGTCCCGCTGGAGGAGACGGTGAAGGTGGCGCACGAAGCGGGAGGCATCTGCGTCCTGGCCCATCCGGGGCGGAACGACGGCGGCGGTATCCTCAGCCCGGAGCAGCTCGACAGAATGCTGCAAACGATCCCGATCGACGGCCTGGAGGCGCACTATCGCTCCTACACGGAGGACGACACCGAGCACTACCGGGCGATGGCCCATGAGCGCGGACTGCTGGTGAGCTGCGGCTCCGACTCGCACGCGCCCAACTTCCCGGTCAACCCGCGGCCGTACCCGGCCCGCTGGGTGGTCCCGTTCCTGGAGCGGCTCGGTTGCGAGGTCGCCGGCTTCGACGGCACGTCCTGGCACCGCGGGGCCGATGCCGTCCTTCAGGCGCCGAAGACGTCGTAGGGTAGGCGGCGAGGCGACGGGCTTCCCGGTCTGGACGCAGTCGCCGTTGTTGGGGTATAGTTACAAGCGCTGTGCCCACGTAGCTCAGGAGGCAGAGCACATTCTTGGTAAGAATGAGGTCCGGGGTTCGAATCCCCGCGTGGGCTCCACATCCTCCCAAGCTCAGAAAGATGTGGGCAAGGGGGGATGACACATCAGAGAGAATGTGCTATACTCTCCAGCGCCAAGCGATGGCGCGGCCGGTACCGGCCAGGACAAGCCGATGTAGCTCAGTTGGTAGAGCAAGTGTTTCGTAAACACTAGGTCGTCGGTTCGAGTCCGACCATCGGCTCCGGAGACCGCCCGAGCGGGCGGTTTTTTTCATGCCCCTTCCATCGGCCAGTGCGATGCCTCGTAGGCCAGCGGCAGCTCGGCGCTAGTCACGGCGCCGCCTGTGCCTGCCTCCGCGCCGGCGTGGAACCGTGGATCACCGATCGCAAAGCCGCGCGCGATTTGCTCCCCTTCGACCAGATAGCCGGCCAGGCGCTCGGTGAACGCGCGGACGTCCGCGTTGTTCCAGAACCGCTCGAACTGGACCTGGAAGTCGTCGCCGCTCAGGCCGAACTGGAGGACGCAGAAGCCGCTGCCGACGTAGGTAGTGAACTCCGCGAAGCCGGCGTCGGCGAGTGCGGTCGCCGGCAGGTGCTCCAGCGCGCGGCGCAGGCCGACTTCGTCGCCGGTCTTGAGTCGGGCAACGTAGACGAAGCGTCGGGTTCTTGCCATGCCGGTCACTCCTTCTCATCCCTGAGTCGACGTCGAGAGGCACCGGGCCAGCGCTCGTCTCCCGCGTGACCCGCCACCCGGGGTTGGGGCCTGCGAGCCGCGATCGACACTCGCTGGCGAGCGACGGGGCAAAGTCCATGCCGCGCCTAGCGGCTCACCCGGCGCACGCGCTTGTGCACCTCGACCGCCAGCAGGACCATGACTCCGACCAGCACGATCCGCACCCAGGCGTCCAGAGAGATCGGCTCAAGTCGGAGCAGGTACTGAGTCGGAGGCAGGTAGAGCGCGATGATCTGGAGCGCCACGCCGCCCAGGGTCGCAAAGAGGAGGAACGGGTTCGAGCGCGGATCAACCCGGAAGGAGGAGCGCCAGAGCGAGCGGACGTTGAAGACCTGGAAGGCTTCGACAACCACGAGCGTGGTCAGCGCGACGGACCGCGCGGCGGTGAGCGACCCGGAGGTGTCCAGTTCCCAGCGGAACAGCAGCAGAGTGCCGAGCGCGGCCAGCACCCCGGCGATGGCCACCCGCTCCCAGAGGACCCGCGAGAGGATCGGCTCCGATCGCGGGAGGGGCTTGCGGTCGAGCACGTCGCGTTCCGGTGGTTCGAACGCCAGGGCGATGTCTTGCAGGCCCTCCGTGGCGAGGTTGAGCCAGAGGATCTGGGCTGCCAGCAACGGCAGCGGCCACCCGGCAGCGACGGCAGCGACGACGGCGACCACCTCGGCGACGTTGGTGGCGACGAGGAACAGGGTCACCTTGCGGACGTTGTCGAACGCGGTGCGGCCCTCCTCGACCGCGGCGCAGATGGTCACGAAGTTGTCGTCTGCCAGGACCATGTCCGCGGCTTCGCGGGCGACATCGGTGCCGCTCCGACCCATGGCGACGCCGATGTCGGCGGCGCGCAGCGCCGGACCGTCGTTGACCCCGTCTCCGGTGACGGCAACGACCTCACCGCGCTCCTTCAAGGCCGCGACGATGCGCAGCTTGTCCTGCGGGGTCACACGGGCGTAGACCGGCACCTCGGCTACCGCGCTCCGGAGGGTGTCGGCGTCCATCTCCGCGAGATCCTCGCTGGTGAGCACGCGTGCGTTGTCCCCGGCGATCCCCAGGTCGCGCGCGATGGCCGCCGCGGTCACAGCGTGGTCCCCGGTGATCATCAAGACCCGGATACCGGAGCGATGACAGCGTGCGATGGCCTCACGGACGCCTGGTCGCGGCGGGTCGATCATCCCCTGGAGTCCGGCGAAGATCAGACCCCCGGCCTCGACGGCGGTCGCGGTGTCCCGCGGAGGCCGATCGAGCGGCCGGTACGCCATTGCCAGCACGCGCATCCCATTGCGCGCCATGTCGTCCACGGCTTCTTGGACGGCCGCCTTGTCGAGCGGCACGACCGCCTCTCCCCGCCGCATCCGGTCGCAGAGCGGCAGGATGCGCTCCGGGGCGCCCTTGACTGCCAGCAGATACCCATCGCCGGTGCGACGCAGGCTGGCCGAGTACCGCCGCTCCGCTTCGAATGGGACTTCGTCGACGCTCGGGTAGCGGGCGCGCTGATCCTGCGGGTCCACGCCGGTGCGGTGGGCCGCGATCAGGAGCGCGGCCTCGGTTGGGTCGCCCGTGACGTGATAGCCGTCGCCGGTGGGGTAGACAGCGGCCTCGTTGGTGAGGACGCCGATGAGGAGCGTGTCGTAGACCGGATTTCCGGGCCGCACCGGTTCCGGCTCGGAGGACAGCGCGTGGGTGGTGCCCGGCTCGACGGTCCGCCCGCCGGACCAGACCCGGCGCACCGTCATGCGATTCTCGGTGAGGGTGCCCGTCTTGTCGGAGCCGATCACGGTGGTGCTGCCGAGCGTCTCCGCCGCGGGGAGGTGCCGAATGATCGCATTGCGCCGGGCCATCCGGCGGACGCCGGCCGCGAGCGTGATGGTCAGCCCCACCGGCAACCCCTCGGGCACCGCCGCGACGGCGAGCGCCACCGCCACGAGCACTATGTCCACCGCCCCCTGCCCCTGCGCGACACCGATCGCGACCGTGGCGGCGGCCGTCACCGCCGTGTATAGGGCAAGGCTCCGGGCCAGATGCGCCACGCGCTGCTGGAGCGGGGTCGCCGTGTCCTCCGCCTCGCGCAAGGCGCTGGCGATCCCACCGAGCTCCGTGTTGACGCCGGTGTCGACGACGTACCCCCGGCCGCGCCCCGACACGACCACCGTGCCTGAGAAGGCGAGGCTGGACCTGTCGCCGAGCGGCGCAGTCTCCGGGACCGGGTCTGGATGCTTGGCGACGGGGACCGATTCCCCGGTGAGCAGCGATTCATCGACCAGGAGCGACGTCGCGGTCGTCAGCCGGAGGTCTGCCGGGACCCGCGTGCCCGACTCCAGGAGGACGACGTCGCCGGGCACGAGTTCCCGGCTGGGCACGTCACGCTCGATGCCGTCACGGACGACGCGGGAGTGCGGCGCGCTGAGTTGCCGGAGCGCGCGCAGCGACGTTTCCGCCTGCCGCTCCTGGTAGAGCCCGATGGCGGCGTCCAGCAGAAGCGCGAAGGCGATGACGATGACATCGACCGTCTCACCGATCAGGAGGCTGATCGCCAGGGCGACGAACAGGATGTAGCTCAGCGGACTGCGGAACTGGCGGAGCAGCAGGACCAGGAGCCCTGGCGGCGGCTCCTCACGGATCTCGTTCGGGCCGAAGCGGGCGAGCCGTGCCGCTGCCTCTGCGTCGGTCAGCCCCGTGTCAGATGTGCCGAGGCGCGCGCGGACCTCGTCGGCCGGGAGGGCGTGCCAGGGAGGAGCGTCGGTGGGGCGGCCGGTACAGGTATCGGTTGCGGCGGATCGGTTCCGCACGAGCACTCCCTCGGTTGTAGATCAGCCGGGCGCATCGCGCAGGTGGCGATTCGCCCGACATCAATGGTACCGCCTCGACCTCAGAGACCCTGCGGCGCGGGAGACGGTTGGACCTGCTCGGGTGCCCAGGTGCCCGCCGGGGAAACGTTACGACGCTGTCAGAATCCGCCTCCATTCCCGGGCCGCGACCGCATACTAGGACTTAACGATCCCCGAGGCACAGGCCGTGCGACCGCCTCCCTCGGGTACAATGGCCGTGGGCGCGATTTGCGAGTCGCGCAGGAAGGGGCCGGGATGGTGGAGGACACGTATCCGTATCGGGAGTTGCTCCAGCGGGTCATCTCGCCGGTGGCCCTGTCGATCCTGGAGCGCATGACCCCGGTCATCAGCAGCATCTACGACCTGGACGAACTCCTGGACGCCCGCCTGCCGGTGACCGAGCAGGCAATACATGAAGAGCAATTCACCGAGCGTCTGGCCCGCATCGTTCGGCTGCTTCCGCCCGGAATCAGTCCGATGCCGAACGAAGTCTTCACCGCGATCGAGTTCCTGATCTATCAGATCCGCGGTGAGCCGATCCGGCTCGGCCTTGCGATCGCGCGCCTGGAAGAACTGAGCTACGAGATCAAGGCCGACCCCACGCTGCACCAGCTTGTCACCGGCCGGGCTAACTGAGCGGTCCGAGGGGACAGTACCCTGTGCCCGACCCATGCGGGTTCGGGTAACCATCCGTCGTGGCCGCTGGGCTGGGATGTCGCTGAGCCTCCGCCAGGTGTCTTTCCCAATCACGCACCGAGCGCATACACCGTCTCGGTGAGCGTCCTGTGTCGACGCCCACCAATTCGCGCTGTCCCGTGTGCGGCGGTTAACGGGAGCGGAACCGTCCGAGTCGAAGGATCGCCGGCGCGAGATTCGTCGCTTCACTCACGGTGACAGGTCTCAGGAAACGATGGGACTTGTCATCATCTGCTGGGCAAATGCCGGAAAAGGATCCCGAACCTGCATCGCGGTCTCTGCCGTCTCCTCGGCCGAAAGCCCCTCGCTATTCGTCGTCCGGGAACGCCAGGGTGAGGGTGCGATGGGCACGGCCGATTTCGGTGTTGGGGAAGATGTTTCGCGCGAGAGGCAGGTAGGCGCCGGGGTCGGTCAGCGCGGGGCTGAAGTGGGTGAGCCACAGGCGCTTGACCTCGCCGGTAGCGGCGATCGTGGCCGCTTCCTGGAAGATCATGTGTCCCCGCTCGACCGCGCGGTCGAGCATGTCGGGGTCACCGTACATCCCTTCGCAGACCAGCAGGTCGGCACCACGGACGAAATCCGGGAGTTCCGGGGTAGGCCGCGTGTCCGTCACGAACGCCACGGTCAGCCCGCGGCGGGGTGGGCCGAGGACCTCCTCCGGCTGGATCGTTCGCCCGTCCACGGTCACCGACTCGCCGCGCTGAAGGCGGCTCCAGAGGGTGATCGGCACGTCCAGCGCGCGGGCGCGGTCGGCGTCGAAGCGCGGGGCGCGCGGGCGGTGGAACGTGTAGGCCAAGCAGGGCACCCGGTGCTCGACAGCCAGTGAGCGGAGCGTGAGCCCGGCGGGGAGGTCCACAGTCTCTCCCCCGGTGAGTTCCCGAACCTCCACGGGGAAGGGAAGCCGGGGAACGATGACCCGCATGGCGGCGACGGCGGCCGCGGTGCCGGGCGGGCCGTAGATGGCGACCGGCTCGACCCGTTCGGCATGGGCCACGGTGTAGAGCACGCCGGGGAGTCCGGCGACGTGGTCGGCGTGCAGGTGGGTAAGCACGATCGTGCCCAGATCACGGAAGCCCCAGTTCGTGGAGCGCCAGGACATCTGCGTCCCCTCACCGCAGTCGCAGAGGATGATGTGCCCCTCGCAGCGGAGGAGCAGCGCGGAGAGCCAGCGGTTCGGGAGCGGCATCATGCCGCCGGTGCCGAGGAGACAGGCGTCGATCATCGGGCAGCGCCTCGTGCCAGCGCCAGCCTTGTCACGGGCCGGCCTCCTCGGGTTGCGCGGCCTGCGCGAATGTGTCGCGCCGGTGCAGCGCCTCGCCGATGAGATCCTGGGGGATCTCCCGCGCGCCACCGAGCAGATCCGCCTTCAGGGTGAACTGGGCCGCTTCCTCCAGCACGAAGACCAGGCGCACCGCGCTCTCGATGTCCCGGTCGAAGACCAGCACCCCGTGGTTGGCCAGCAGGACGGCCTTGGTCTTTGGGCCGAGCACGTCGAGGATGTTGCGTACCGAGCGCTCTGAGCCGCGCGGTCCGTAGGCTGCCACCGGGACAGGTTCCGTCACGTCGAACCGGATCATGGCCTCGTACACGGGCGGGATCGGCCTCCCGGCAATGGCGAAGGCGGTGATGTGGGGTGAGTGGGTGTGAATGATCGCGCCGACATCCTCCCGCGCCCGGTAGATGGCGGCGTGCATCTGGATGATCTCGCGCGCGGTTGGGGTGAGGCTTCCGCGTAGCCCCTGTCCGTCGAGGTCAAGCAGGGCCAGATCGTGCCGTTCCAATCGGTCCAGCGTCCCGCCGCCGGTCAGGACGAAGGCGCTCGCACCGGGGATGCGCGCGCTGATGTTGCCGTGCTGGCTCAACGAGAGGGCGCGGCCCTCGACGAGTGCGCGCGCTGCAGCGAGCACGCCCTCCTCAGCGGTTTCCAGAGCCCGAGCATCGATGGTGTCGGCCATGGATCAGCTCCCTTCCGCGCGGCGTCCGCCGCGACGCTATGATAGCCCCCTGCCCCGCCGCCGCAAGAGCCGCGCCGAGCGCGGCGGATGTGTAGTACGATCGACCTGTTGCACAGGAGTCCGGTTGCGCGGTGCTGAGCGAGGGGGAGAGACGATGACCCGGGTGCTGGGACGGCCGACGACGATGGCCGTCGAGGGGATGGTGGCGACGCCGCACTACCTGGCCAGCGTCGCGGGCCTGCGGGCGCTCCAGGCTGGGGGTAACGCCGTCGACGCCGCCGTGGTGGCCAACGCGGTGCTGACGGTTGTCTACCCGCACATGTGCTCCCTCGGCGGCGATGCCTTCTTCCTGATCTGGGATCCCAGTGAAGGGCGCCTGCATGCGCTGAACGGGAGCGGCCGGTCCCCGGCGGCGGCCAGCATCGACGCGCTGGTCGCGGCGGGGCACACGACGATGCCGCAGCGGGGTGCGCATGCGGTGACTGTGCCGGGCACGATTCACGCCTGGGAGACGGCCCTGGACCGATTTGGCACGTTCGGCCTGGCCGACCTGCTGCAGCCGGCCATCGCCTACGCTGAGCGCGGTTTCCCGGTGACTCCGGGGCTGCGCGCGGCTATTGCTCAGGCCCGGCCGCTCCTGGAGCAGCAGGATGCGGCGGCGCGGCAGTTCCTGCCGGAGGGGCAGGTGCCCGCGGCGGGCGACGTGCTGCGGCAGCCGGATCTGGCGGCGTCGTTGCGCCTGATCGCCGGACGCGGGGCCGATGCCTTCTACAAGGGTGCGATTGCCCAGGCGATCGTCGATACCCTCCGGGAGCATGGGGGCCTGATGACGCTCGACGACTTGTCGGCCCATCGCTCCGACTGGGTCGAGCCGCTCCGCACGACCTACCGCGGGTTGGAACTGGTCGAGTTGCCGCCCAACACCCAGGGTGTGACCGCGCTGCAGATGGCCAACATCGTCGAGGGGTTCGATGTCGCGGCCCTTGGCTTCGGCAGCCCGGAGCTGATCCACCTTTGCGTTGAGGCGAAGAAGCTCGCCTTCGTGGACCGCGACCGCTACGTCACCGATCCGGAGCGCGTTCCCATCCCGGTCGAGCGGCTGATCGCGAAGGAGTATGCGGCGGAGCTGCGCCGGCGGATCGACCCCGACCGCGCGTGGGCGCCGGGTGCTGATCGTCCCGGTGGTGGGGACACGATCTACCTGTGCGTCGTCGACCGAAACGGCATGGCAGTGTCGCTCATCCAGAGCATCTTCCAGGGCTTCGGTTCAGGCCTGGTCGCGGAGGGCACCGGGATTGTGCTCAACAACCGGGGCGCGTCGTTCACGCTGGACCCCGATGCGGCCAACCGGCTTGAGCCGAGCAAGCGCCCCATGCACACGCTGATCCCGGCCATGCTGCTGCGGGACGGCCAGCCGTGGGTCGTCTTCGGCACGATGGGTGGTCACGGCCAGGCGCAGACGCACCTGCAATTGCTGCTGAACCTGGTCGACTTCGGGATGGAGCCGCAGGAGGCGATCGAGGCGCCGCGCTGGGTCAGCGGGCGGGGTACTCCGGATGACCCGGCGCATGTGCTTCGGATCGAGCCGGGGTTCGGCGAGGCGACGATCGAGCGGCTACGAGCCATGGGCCACGAGGCGCGACCCACCGAGCCGTTCTCGTCGCTGATGGGTCACGCGCAGATGATCCAGATCGACCGGGAGCGGGGGATCCTGCTCGGTGCCGCCGACCCGCGCGCAGACGGCTACGCGCTCGGATGGTGAGGGTCAGGCCGCGCTCACTCGGGCGTCCAGGGCAGGTGCCCGTTGTTGTGCGGGCAGACGTGTCCCTCGGGACCGATCGGTGCGCCGCAGCGCGGGCACCGTGGCCGTCCGGCGGCGACAACGCGGGCGATCTCCTCCGCGAGCGCCATGGCGGCCGGCAGGGTGGCCCGCCCGGCGAAGATGGGGGCGTCATCGTCGTCCTGCTCGATGTCGTGGGCGAAGATCGCCAGTTGGTGCCGCTCGTCGTCGTAGCCGATGGCCATCTTGCTGACGACGTATTCCGGCGCGGTGGGGGGAATGTCCCCGTTCAACGGCGCCGGATCGGGTTCCAGGTCATCGACCGGGTACCCCGCGGTACCCAACTGTTCGATCAGTTGCTCCACGGCGAGCCCGAGCGCTCGGAGTTGCTCCTTCTCCATCCAGAGCGAGACGAGGTCGCCCTCGGTCCCAGCGATCAGCCGGAAACGGCGGTGGCCCGGCTCGCCGATCGCTTCGGCGACCAACACGGTGAGCAGTTCGAACTCGTGATGCTCAAAGGCCACGGGGTGCTTGACTCCTCCCGGAACAGACCTCGTCCGTATCCATCCGAGCATACTACACGCGAGAAGACGTGCAAGTCCGGTGCGCGGACCGCGAATCGGCGAGGGACCGTACGGGTTCTCATTCGTCATACGGAGGGGACGGGGCGGACCCGTGCCAGCGGGCCCACCCCACGAATCGAGGAAAGGGAAGGGTTCCAGACCAGTCATGAGACGAATCGCACTCTTCGTGCTGCTGGTGATGGTCGCCACGATGGTGGTCGCCTGCGGTGGGGGATCGTCCACGCCGACTCCGGCGGGCGAGAGCACCAGCACCGCACAGGCAAACCCGACGGCCGGTGAGGCGTCGCCCACCGCGACGGCGAGCAATGGGGCGCCGTCCGGCGAGACGGGCAGCCGAAACCTCATCTACGGCTTCAACGTCTTCGCCCGCGGCGACGACCAGGGCGCGGAGTTCAACGATAAGGTCATCGACATGGTGACCGGGGCCGGGTTCGACTGGGTCCGCATCCAGATCGAGTGGAGCCAGTTTGAGCGGGCTAAGGGCCAGTGGGATCCCCTCCCCACCGACCGCATCGTCGACCAGTTCGAGGCCCGTGGCGTCAACGTCCTTGCCACGATTGTGAAGGCCCCGGATTGGGCGCGTGACCCGAGCGGCCAGCAACTCCTGAGCGACTACAACGACTTCGCCGAGTTCGTGCAGTTCGTGGTCGGCCGCTATCACGGCAAGGTCGACGCGTGGGAGATCTGGAACGAGCAGAACCTGGCACATGAGATGGGAGGCACGGTCCGGGTCGAAGACTACGCCAAGATGCTGGAGGCGGCGTACCAGGCAGCGAAGTCGGTTGACCGCAGCGCGGTCATCGTCTTCGGCGGCCTGACGCCGACCGGGGTGAACGACCCCAGCGTGGCGATCGACGACGTGGCGTATCTGGAGTCGTTCTACGCGCTGGAGAACGGCCGCTACGCGATGTACTTCGACGTGCTGGGAGCGCACGTGAATGCGACGAACCACCCGCCGGACAAGATGTTCCCCGACAACCCGGGCGAAGGGAACTGGGCGGATCACCCGAGCTTCTACTTCCGGCGGGCCGAGCAACTGCACGAGGTGATGGCCAAGTACGGTGACCCGCGGCCGGTGTGGATCACCGAATTCGGCTGGACGACGGCCAACCAGGCGCCGGGGTACGAATACGGTGCCGACGTGAGCGAGCAGGACCAGGCAGACTACCTGGTCGGCGCGTTCAAGTGGGCCCAGGAGAACTGGCCGTGGGCGCGCGGCATGTTCGTCTGGAACCTGAACTATTCCGTGATCACGCCCCCGGAGGATGAGAAGCATCCGTGGAGCGTCCTCAACGCGGACTGGTCACCGCGGCCCGCGTACGAGGCGCTGCGCGACATGCCCAAGCCGTAGTCGCGTACCAGTCTTCGGCGCGACACGACCCCGCGGCCTAGTGAGCCGCGGGGTCGTCATTTTGTTCGGCGAAGAAACGCGCGATTTCGTCGACCGGGAAGCTCGGCAGCGGTGCCGTCGTCCCGTTCGTGGTCAGCGTTGCCTCGTGTGGGTCGGCCGTGAGCCGGCCGATGGCGGCGGCGGGAATGCCGGCCTCATGGAGCGCGGCAAGCGCGGTGGACACGCCCTCCGGCGCGACGACCGCCAGCAGCGCGCCGGAGGCGATCAGGCCAAGCGGATCGAGCCCGAGGGCGTCGCAGAGCGCCTGCGTCTCCGGGTAGATGGGGATTGCATCGCCGTCGACCGCCAATCCCAGGCCGGTCGCGGCGCCCAGTTCGCGCAGGCCGGTGGCCAGACCGCCCTCGGTCGGGTCATGCAGCGCATGGAGCTGTGGGCCGAGGGCGTCGCGCAGGATGCGGGCGGCCGGGACGACGCTCAGACCGGGGTCGTGGAGGAGACGGGACGCGTTTTCGATGATGGCTTGGTCAACCTGCCCGGCCAGCGTTTCCGCCATCTCGCGCGCGAGAATCGCGGTGCCCTCGATGGCGATCCCCCGTGCCAGGATGATGGTGTCGCCCGCTCCGGCGCTGCTTGGATCGACAAGTTGTTCCAGTTCTGCTTCGCCGGCCATGAGCCCGACCATGATCGGCCGGTCCAGCCCGGCGGTGATTTCGGTGTGGCCGCCGACGAGGCGGACACCGACCGCGTCGCAGCCCTCACGCAGGCCCGCGAAGATGCGCTCGACGAGCGCCGAAGTGGTGTCGTGTTCCGGAAGCAGCGTGGTGACCAGCATCCAGCGCGGTGTGGCGCCCATACAGGCGATGTCGTTCGCGTTGACGTGCGCGGCGTACCACCCGATCTCATCCGTGGCGAGAGTGATCGGGTCGGTTTTCAGCACCAGCAGCCGGTCGGCAAAGCGCACCACCGCGGCGTCTCGACCGATGCCCGGGCCGACGACCACCGAGGGGTCCGACTCGATCGAGGCGAGCAGCGACGCCAGGAGCTCCGGCGGGAGCTTCCCCGGCGGCAGCGTTTCCGTCATGCACGCTCCTGTCTGACTCGCTCCTCCGGCTTCACATCGCCGAAGGAGATGCCGATCTCGCGCGCGGTCCGCACGGCCGAGTGGTCGACCGGGACGTGCCGCGGCCCACGGCTCGGCTCAGCGAGGGGGACGGAGGTGACCGAGTGCGGGCGCTGGCCTGCCAGGTCACCGCTGACGCCGACCATGTAGCCCAACGCGCCCTCCGCGATCAGGTCGACCGCGGCCGCTCCGAACACGGATCCGAGGACCCGGTCGCGGGCGGTCGGACTGCCGCCCCGCTGGAGGTGACCGAGCACGACCGAGCGCACCTCCTGCGTAATCGTGGTGGCCAACTCGCGGCGGAGCCACTCACCGATGCCGCCGTAGCGTCGTTCGTAGGGGAGATGCCCGATCTGCTCGTAGATCGCCTCGCCGCCTTCGGGTTGAGCGCCTTCGGCGACGACGATGATGGTGAAGTGGCGGCCGAGCGCCTGGCGCCGCTGGATCGTTTCCCGGATGGCGTCGAGATTGAACGGGATCTCCGGGATCAGGATCACGTCGCCGCCACCGGCCAGGCCGGAGTGGAGCGCGATCCAGCCGGTGGTGCGGCCCATGACCTCCACGATCATGACGCGGTGGTGGCTTTCGGCCGTGGTGTGCAGCTTGTCGATGGCGTCGGTCACCGTGTTGACGGCCGTGTCGAAGCCGAAGGTGACCTCGGTGCCGCGCACGTCGTTGTCGATCGTCTTGGGCACGCCGACGACGGGGGCGCCCAGGGTGTGGAGATGGTGCGCGATGGATAGCGTGCCGTCCCCGCCGATCACCACCAGCGCGTCGATTCGGTGTTCCTCGATTCGCTTCAGGACCTCACTGCTATAGTCGCGGGGAGCTTCGTCACCTGGTGCGGCATAGGAGAACGGGTTGCAGCGGTTCGAGGCGCCCAGGATGGTCCCGCCGCGTGGCAGGATGCCGCGCACGCAGTCGAGCGTGAGCTCGACCCAGCGGTCGTGGATCACCCCTTCAAAGCCGTCCTGGAACCCGATCACCGACCACCCGTGGTCGAGGATGGCTGCCTTTGTCACCGCCCGGATGACTGCGTTGAGACCGGGGGCGTCTCCCCCGCCGGTAAGGACCGCAATCCGCTTCCGTCCCTCGACTGCCATAGCGCCTCTCCCCTGCCTAGCGTTCCGTCCCCGGCGCCGCCACCCACTGTCGACCTCCGATCGTGGCACGCACGGTCGGGACCAACGGCCGTGACGGTCGACGGGCCGGCCGGGCTGCGGCGACTGCTATAATGCCACGCTGTAGTCGGCCGTCCGGAGACGGGCTCTCCGGCATTCTACACAGAGCGCAGTGATGCATCGGCGAAGTGGACGCGGAGACGGGCTCCTCCGCACACACAACGCAGCACGGTGCCCGGCGCCGCTCCCCCACTTGGGGGGCGGCTGGGGTGGCATCCCCGCGCCTCCCAGCAGGGGCAAGGCCCCTGCATGTGGACGTGTGGCTGTGAGCCGCGTGATGATCGTGTGATCGTGGGAGGATAGGGGACCACCGATGAGCGACGAGCGAAAGTACGTCGAGGAACTGAGCGACGTGGAGGACGACTTCGACCGCTGGTACGTCGAGGTCGTCCGCAGGGCGGAGCTGGCGGACGAGTCGCCGGTGCGGGGCACGCGCGTGGTGCGGCCCTACGGCTTCGCCCTGTGGGAGAACATGCAGGCGGAGCTCGACCGGCGGATCAAGGAGACGGGCGTCCAGAACGCCTACTTCCCGCTGTTCATCCCGAAGAGCATGTTGGAGCGCGAGGCCGAGCACGTAGAGGGCTTCGCGCCGGAGGTCGCATGGGTGACGCGGGGCGGCAATAAGGAGCTTGAGGAGCCGTGGGCGGTGCGCCCGACTTCTGAGGCGATCATCTGCCCGATGTACGCGCGCTGGGTCCAGTCGTACCGTGACCTGCCGATCCTCATCAACCAGTGGAACAGCGTCGTGCGCTGGGAAGAGCGCCCGCGCGCCTTCCTCCGCTCGCTGGAGTTCCTCTGGCAGGAGGGCCACACGGCCCATGCGACGCTGGAGGAGGCGGAGGAGCGGACGCGCCTGATGCTCGAGGTCTACCGCGATTTCGTCGAGACTGAGCTGGCGGTCCCGGTGATCCCGGGTCGGAAGACGGAGTCGGAGAAGTTCGCCGGCGCGCTCCGGACCTACACCATCGAGGCGATGATGGGCGGCAAGAAGTGGGCGCTCCAGTCCGGCACCTCGCACAACCTGGGCGACCACTTCGGCCGTGTCTTCGGGATCGAGTTTCTCGACCGGAACGGCGAGCGGCGCTACGCCTTCAACACGAGTTGGGGGCTGAGCTTCCGCATGGTCGGCGCGGTCATCATGGTCCACGGCGACGACCGGGGCCTGAAGCTGCCGCCGCGCGTGGCACCGATTCAGGTCGTGATCGTCCCGATCTGGCGTAAGGAGGCTGAGCGCGAGGCAGTAGAGGCCGCGGTCGACCGCGTGCGCGATGCGCTGCTGCCGGTCGCGCGAGTCTTCGTTGATCGGCGCGACGACAAGACGCCGGGCTGGAAGTTCAACGAGTGGGAGCTTAAGGGCGTGCCCGTGCGGCTGGAGATCGGGCCGCGCGACGTGGCCAACGACCAGGTCACGCTGGTGCGTCGCGACACCCACGAGAAGCAGTCGATCTCCATCGCCGACCTGGCGGGCCGGATCCCGGAGATCCTGGGCGATATCCAGGCCAACCTCTTCGCCGCCGCGTCTCGGATGCTGGCCGAGAACACGGTTGAGGTCGACAGCTACGACGTGCTCAAGGAGCGGGTCGCGGCGAACGCCGGTTTCTCCCGTGCCTACTGGTGCGGCAGCGCGGCGTGCGAGGAACGGGTCAAGGCCGAGACCAAGGCGACGATCCGCTGCATCCCGTTCGAGCAGCCGGAGACGCCGGGCCGGTGCCTCGTCTGCGGCGAGGAGGCCCAGCAGCAGGTGATCTGGGCGCGAGCGTACTAGCGTCCGCTGAAAACCCAAGAACACGGAGCGCCCCGCTCCCGTCCAGGGAGCGGGGCGCTGAGTCTGAGGCCCCGAGGCCCAGAGGTGCGCTGTGGCGTCGCCGCCGGGATAGCGCATCTCATGCGCCCGAGCCGGTCCGCCCGGCTCCTTGCCGAAGTCGACGAACAGGTCCGTGTTGATCCGCATGCCTCCCCGCTCGGTATCGCAGTCGATCTGCAGCAGGTGCGAGCCCGCCGTCGCGAGGTCGGGGTAGAACTGGTTATCCCAACTGCTGTAGAGCGAGTTGGTCACATAGAGCCGCTTGCCGTCGAGGCTGAGCTGGAGCATCTGCGGCCCACCGCGCAGCGCGTTCCCCTGCACCTCCTCGGCGCGCCCGAGCAGACCGCCGACCCAAACCTGCCCGGCCAGTCGCGGCTTGGCCGGGTCACTGATGTCGTACTGCCGGATATCACCGTGCAGCCAGTTGGAGAAGTAGAGGTAGCGGTCGTCCATCGAGACCAGGAGGTCGGTGATCAGGCCGGGAACGGGGAACGGCCAACCGGTCAGCTCGACCGATTCCACCGCGATTACCTGCTCCACATCCCAGTCACCGTCTTTCTGCTCCCAGTGCCACATGGTGCTGTTGAGCGCGGCGCCGACGTAGCCGTGCGTGCTGTCCGGGTCGTGGAGGAAGCGCACTTCCAGGGGAATCAGTCCCTCGTCGCCGAGATCGACCGTCTTGATGACGTCGTGCTTCTCCCAATCCCAGAAGTGGATCGCATGGCCGTACTTGCCGGCCGTCACGTCCTCGAGGTTGAAGCCGGGTAGGAACGTGTTCGGCGCGCCCCACTCACTGCTGACCATCACGTTGTGACGTGGCTGGTACCAGTAGTCGTAGTTGAAGCGCATCGCGCCGTTGTCATGCTCCCAGCGTCCGGTGATGTTGAAGTCCTGGTCGAGCAGGAGGAACCCGCCCGGCCCGTTGCCGTCGCGGTCGCCGAGCATCGAGAGCATGATCGTGCCGTCCGCCAGGCAGTGGACCGTGTGCGGCGCGGAGAGGTTGACGCGCTCCTTGATCTCCTCTCCGTCGATGACCTTGTGCACTTTCGGCGCACGCGGGTCGCTCGCATCGAGGATATTGATGCGGGTCGAGAGGGTTCCCGGGGCGATCATGAAGCGTCGGCTCGCACCGGGGTCGGCATGGCACGAGCTGCACGCATTCCAGCCGAAGTGGTGCAACTCATCGCCGACACTGGGCATGTCCGTGCGATGGATAACCTGCGAGTAGGTGCGCGAGTTCTGGTCAACGTCGATCGTCGCCAGGTAGTCCGGTTGCTCGACGCCGGTGCCCCCGTAGAGGGCAGTGGTGTAGAGCTCCTTCTCCGGCTCAGCCTTCATCGCGTCCGCCGGCGAGGCGTAGCCAGGCCCATGATGCTCGTGGGACGAGTGGTCGGCGCTGGCCATGGAAGTCCCTCCTTAAGGGGGGTGGCACCCGGTCCGGCTCGCACAGGCGCGGGCCGACCGCGGTGCGGGCAAAGTGGGAGGACACACGTGGAACTAGTGTGAGGCAGGACGATGATTGTGTCAAGCTATTAATTTGGTTAAGGCTGGTAACTCTGAGGACACCACCACTGGGCAGAGCCCGGCTTCAATCGCGGACCGGGATTGGGGGAGTGGAGCCGGGGGATTGCGATGCGGCTAGCGTCTGAGCGCGCGCATGCCGAGCACCACGGCAGCGGCGACGAAGCCTACCACGGCGATATCCACCAGGAAAATGAGCGGATTCATGCTCAAGATGGCCATGGAGTTGCTCCTTCCGATTCTCTTCTCATGCGGATGGAGATTGATGGTCAGTCTACCACGGTGTCTGCACGCCGTCGCGCCTCGCGGCGCGGAGTGGTACCCGTCGGGGAGGGCTTGACAGGTGCCTTAGGATGCTCACATCACGTTCCGCATCGGCCCTGCAGGGTACTGAGAGGTGGCGTCCGTGAAGGTGCTCTTCGTAGCGGGATTCGGGCCGATCGCGCCCGACATGGAAGCGGCGCGCGCGTTCTATGGCGAGACCCTGGGCCTGCCGCTTACGGGGGACGCGTCGTACCTGGCCAGCGATGCGGTCGAGGGGGTGAAGCACTTCGCCGTCTGGCCGCTCCAGGCCGCGGCGCAGTCGTGCTTCGGCAAGGATGACTGGCCGGCCGACTTCCCGATGCCTCGGGGGTGGATCGAGTTCGACGTCGAGGACGTGGCGGCAGCGACCGATGAACTGGTGGAGCGCGGGTACGAGCTACTGGTCGCGGATCGGCTCGAGCCGTGGGGCCAGCGGGTGACGCGGCTCCTCGGGCCGGAGGGGCTCCTGGTCGGCATCACCTACACGCCGCATCTCCGCGGCGAGGGGGAGTAGGCGCGGCTCGCGGCTCGACACGCCGGGTGTGCCGCGGCGCCCGCGGCGCACCCGGTTCGGCTAGTCGGGACTTGCGACATGCTGGTCGGCGGTGGCTGACGCATCGACGCTCGCTTCGGGCTGCCTATTGCTCGGCCGGGTCGTTTGGTCGTACTTTCGCCAGTAGGCGCGGGCGATGGCTGCGGCGGCGACTGGGGCCGTCAGGAGAAGAAACCCCAACACCAGCAGACCGCGCAGCAGGATCGTCCCGTTCTCGAGCCCGGCGGCAATCAGCAGCGGGCCGAGCCCGAGTGCGGTCGTCTTGCTGGCAGCGTGGAGGCTGGCATAGACATTATCCATCCGCAACACGCCCCAGACGGCGAGCGTGAGGATGAGCAGGCCGAGCAGCACGAGAGCGTCAGCCACCCAGGGAACCACCGCCTCGAGCATCAGAAGATCCGTCCCTCCGCGTCGAAGCGTGCCGCCGCCAGCGTGCCGACGAACGCGAGTAGCGCCAGGACCAGCGCCGCGTCAAGGTAGTGCGGTGAATCGCGGCCACCGGCGAAGAGGGCGAGCAGGCCCACCAGCATCGTGGTGACGATCTCTAACCCCAGGACGCGGAGCAGGATCGTTCGGGCACGCAGCGTGAGGGCGACGCCCACGGCGATGAGCAGCGCCAGCCACAGCGTCGCGATGTAGAAAACCATCACATGCATGGCAGTCCCTCTCTCCTGATCCCCGGCGTCACGGGAAGACCCAGCGTTGGTAGCGCTCGTAGAACCGTGTGACGGACGAGCGGAAGGCATCCGGGTCGGATGCGTCGAACACGTGGAACAGCATCGTGCCCCGCTCCCAGTCGACGTCGACCAGCACCGAGCCCGGCGCCAGGGTGACCAGCAACCCCGTGACGGCGACCCCGATCCGCGTGCGGGGGCCAATGGGCACTTCCAGATAGTCGGGCGCGGCGGGGCGGCGCCCGAGGACGATCATCGCGACCTCCCAGGTCCGGAGGACGATGTCCCAGAAGGCAGCCAGGAAGAACGGAACGAAGGCGACCAGCCGCCGGCGGAGAGGCGGATCCTGCACCGGCTCGCCCCGGTGGTCGAGCAACAGCAGCAGCGTGGCCGAGATGATCAGCCCGACGACCACGTCGCCCAGGCTCACGCGGCCCAACGCGAGCAGGTAGATCCCGCACAGCAACACGAGGCGCAGGATGAACACGCTCATGACCCACCGCCCGTCAGTGCTGCGGCCGCGTTGGCACTGAGGGCCAGTAGCGGCTCCGGCCACAGGCCGATAAAGACGATCCCGCAAGCCAGAACCAGGACCAAGACCCGAGCGCCGAGTGGGCTGGGCGGCGCGGCATGATTGCGCGCCCAGTAGTCGCGCTGGTAGATGCGGAACAGGTAGATGAGCGACAGCGCGCCGCCGACGACGACGAGCACGAGCAGCGGGACGCGGTCCGCATCCGCGCCGGCGCGGAAGATAGCGACCTTGCCGAAGAACCCGGCGGAGGGCGGCACCCCGGCCACGCTGAAAGCAGCGAGGGCGAACGCGGCTCCCACCAGCCAGCCGCGCAGTCCGACCGCGAGGAAGAGGACGAGCTTGTTGAGCGAGTTGATGATCGAGTACAGGACGGCGGCCGTCAGCCCCACCGGCCCGCCGATCCCGAGCGCGACCAGGATATAGCCGACCTGCCCGATCGACGACCAGGCGATGACCTCGCCGGCGGTCCGTGGGCTGACCGCCTGGATGGCGCCGTAGAGGATGCCCAGGCTGCCGATCACGATCAACCCACTCGCGGTGAGGCTCAACTCGCGCGGCATGAGGCCGGCACCGAAGCGCAGCAGGCCGTAGCTGCCGATGTTCGCCAGGGCCGCGCTCAGCATGGCAGCCACGGCGGGCCAGGTGTCGCGGTAGACGAGGGGCACCCAGGAGTGGAACGGGAACAGCCCCAGCTTCAGGCCGAACGCCACGAAGATGAGGACAGCGATCAGCAGCACCGACGCGGTCGGCGCCCCGTTGACCCGCTCGGCCACGCCGTCCATGTCCAGCGTGCCGGTGACGTGGTAGAGGGACGCGACCCCGGCCAGGAAGACGACGGAACCGAGCAGGTTGACCACCATGAACGTCAGCGCTGCCCGAAGGTGCCCTACTTGCTTGCCGTAGGTGGCGAGGACGAAGGACGCGGTCATGGCGATCTCGAAGAAGACGTAGAAGTTGAAGATGTCCGCGGTCAGGAAGACGCCGGTCAGGCCGGTGCTCATGAACAGAACCAGGCTCGGGAGCGACCGCTCGTGGACGCCACCGAGGACCTCATAGGCCAGCGCCGCCAGCAACACGCCGAGCGAGATCAGCGCGAACGCGATTCCCAACCCATCGGCGCGGAGGCGGATCCCGATCCCGGCCGGCCAGTCACCCGCGACCATCTCGACGGGTCCCGAGGTCCACACCGTGATCCCCAACCGGACGAGCGCGACGAAGGCGGCGACCATGACGCCCACCGCCACCACGCCGACGGCGCGCCGGCGGCCATCGAACGGCGCCAGGGCCACTGCCCCGAACCAGGTGATCGCCAGTGGCAGGAGAAGCAGCATCAGTCGGCCACCCTGTCTTCCGGCGGCATCGACATCGGCGTCCGCCCAGTTTCATCGCCTTCATCCACCGCCTTCGCGAGCCGCGCGGTGTATGTCCGGTAGATCATCCCCAGGAGAACGGCCACCGTGCCGAACCCGATCACGATCGCGGTGAGCACCAGTGCCTGCACCACCGGGTCGCTGATCCGCTCACCGGCAGGCAGCGGATAGATCGGCTCGCGGCCGCGGCTGAGCCCGGCCGACACGATGAAGAGGTTCGCGGCGTTCGAGATCAGAATGATGCCGCCTGCCATGCGGATCAGGTCGCGCTTCAGCAGCAGGAACGCACCGCAGCCGAAGAGAACGGATATCACCAGCGCCAGAGCTAGAATCACGAGTCTGCTCCCTCGCTCCCATAGCGATTCCCGATGGTCCCGAGTACCGAGACGATGAACCCAAAGACGAGCAAGAAGACCGCGGCGTCGAACAAGACGGCGGTGTGGAACGCAAGCAAGCCGAGGTGCGGCACGTCTTCCCCCGGTCGTGGATACAGGGTCATGATCGGGTCGCCCCAGATGACCGGCGCGAAGGCAGTGACCAGTCCGAGCAGGAGCCCGCTCCAGGCGAGGAGCGGTGCCCGCCGCAGGCTCGGGTAGCGCGCCACCAGCTCGCGCGGGCCGAAGGCGAGGAACTGGATGACGACCCCGGTGCCCGCGATGACCCCGGCGCTGAATCCGTCGCCCGCGCCCGCGTATCCCTTGACCAGGACGGCGACCGCGGTCACGAGCGTCGGGAGGAAGATCAACCGGGTGATGGTGCGAGTCAGGATGGTGCTCATGCTCATGCCGATCTCCTCGAGACGAAGAAGGTCAGCGCGCCGAGGAGCGCGATGGCGATGACGGTGATCTCACCGAGGGTGTCGAGCCCACGAAAATCGGCGAGGATGGCGGTGACGACGTCCGCGGCGTGCGCGGCCGGGGCCAGCTCCAGGTGCGCGCGGGCCATGACCGCGTCGGGTGCGGGCCACGACAGCACACCCCAGCAGATGACGAAGACGAAGGCGGTGGTGATGAAGCCCACCGCGCGGCGTCGCCCAGGGTGTGGCTCGTGCTCGGCCGGAGCACGGGCCAACCCGATTGGGAGGAGCCCGAGCACGGCCAGCAGCAACAGCGTCATCATCGTCTCGATCAGCAGGGCTACCAGCGCCACGTCCGGTGCGCCGATGAAGGTGAAGACCGCCGCGAGCGAATAGCCCACCGCGGAGAGGGCGAGGACCAGGATCAGGCGACCGGCGCTGCGCGTCGCGACGAGGGCGGACAGTGCCGCGAGCAGCAGGAAGAGGAAGAGCGGCCAGTCGCTCGTCGGGAGTCGCCCGACGCGGAAGGTCGGCCAGGGCGGCGCGAGGACGATGGTGGCACCAACCACCAGCGCGGCCGCGACGAGAACGGTGGCGATCCGCCACTGGAGGTTGCGCACCTCAAGGAACGCGCGCGACCGGCGCGAGAACGTCGTCAGCCTGACGAGCCCCATGAACATGCCGCGGTCAGGACCGTACCGTTCCCCGATGCGCGCTACGACTCGGGGAGCGGCCGTCCAGCGAGGCGCGGTGAGCACTGCCACGATCCCGAGCACCCAGGTGATGACGGCCATCAACGTGGGTGCGTGCAGATCCAGGTGATAGGCAAGCTCCAACGGCGTGGCTCGCTCGGCCATGGATTCCCCGGCTGCCGCGGCGAGGCTCGCTGCCGGATCCGGCACGATCCCTCCCAGCATGACCAGGAGTCCGAGCACGAGCACCGGCAGCGTGAGCGTCGCGGGGATCCGCTGCACCTGGCTCCGGAGCCGACCGGTGAAGATCCCGCCCCAGAAGCGCCAGGTATAGGCAAAGCTCAGGACCGCGCCCGCGACGGCCAGTACGGACACCAGTCCGCCGCGCTCCGAGGCCGCGGCGAAGAAGACTTCATCCTTGAAGAACCCCATCGTGAGCGGCAGGGCGGCCAGCCCGGCTGCGGCCAGTCCACTCCCGACGGCCAGCAGCGGGAGCGGCCGTGCGAGGCCGCCGAGCCGGTCGAGATCCGTCTCCCCGGTCGCCTCGGTCACAGCGCCGGCGCTCATAAAGAGTGCGCTCTTGATAAGGGCATGGGCGAGGATATAGTAGGCCGCCCCTTCCACCGCGCCGAGGCTCAGCATCACCACTACGTACCCGTACTGCGCGATGGTCGAGTAGGCCAGCAACCGTTTGATTTCCCGCTGCGCCAGCGCCAGCACGCCACCGATCGCCATCGAGGCGAAGCCACCGGCCAGGAGCACGTTCTGCAGGCCGGGGCTCAGGGCCAGGAGGGGGTGGACCCGGCCGAGCAGGAAGACGCCCGCCGCGACCATGGCCGCCGAGTGGAGGTAGGCCGAGACGGGCGTCGGCGCGACCATCGCCTGCGGGAGCCAGAAGTGGAGTGGAACCTGGGCGCTCTTCGCGAGCGCTGCGACGGCGATCAGCGCACCGGTCGCGGTCACGAACGGCCCTGCCTGGACTTGCGCCAGGATGTCCGGGAGCTGCGCGGTGCCGAAGCGCGTGTAGAGCAGCACCCCGGCCAGAATGAGCAGGATCGCGCTGATCCCGGTCACCAGCAGCGCCGTCAACGCGGCCCGTCGCGAGGCTTCCTGTTCCCGCTCGTATCCGATCAGGTAGTACGACGTGATGGCAGTCAGATCCCAGAAGATGATCAAGACGATGAGATCCTGGGCCAGGACGAGGCCCAGCATGGCGGTCATGAAGAGAAGGATGAGGCTGTAGAGCCGGACGGTACGGGACAGCGGGTAACCCTCGTGGGCCGCATGCAGGGGCATGTAACCTGCCGCATAGGTCAGCACGGCAAGACCCACCCCGGTTGCCAGCAGGGCGTAGAGTCGGGCCAGGCCGTCGGCCGCGAAGGTGAGGCGGAGGCCCCAGGTCGGTGCCCAGGGGAGGTCGACCTGCCCTCCGGCGGGCATCAGGAGCGTGGCCGACAGCGCCAGGGCTGCGGTCGCCACCGCGAGGGGCGGCGCGAGCCTCGGGCGGACAGCGCCAAGAACAGCGACCGCGGCCGTCCCGAGCGCGGCGACGACGAGGGGCGCCAGCACGCGAAACTCCTCGGGCATCGTCACCTCCAGCACCTGCGGCTAACCTCTGCCGGGTACGCTCGAACCAGTCGCGGGACACCCGCTACACCTGGGTGTCGTGCTCGTCAGACGGACGCACGGAGGCTCGCTGCACGGCCGTCAACAGTGGCAGCCGAGATGCGGCCGGAGCCGACCTGGGATCGACATAACGCGTGGAACGCACGGACGAGGCCATCTGGCCCGGTCGGGCCTCGGGTGGGCACGGATCAGGGTGGTCCCGTGCGCGGTCAGCAGAACCCGAGCGTGCCGGCCGCCGTTAGGGATTTTACGATATGCTTGCGCCATGCGTCATGGGGGCGAACGCGATCGCTATTCCCGCTTGGTGGAGCGCGCCGCGCCGGGCGCCACGCTGTGTGACGTGGCGGCGCTGCCGGGTGGCGTGTCCTCGCGCGTGACGGTAGTAGGGGTGCGCTACCCGGACGGGCGTCACCATCGCCTCGTCGTGCGGGAGTACGGCGACCGGGATCTCCAACGCAACCCCGATGTGGCGGCCCACGAGTTCC
Organism: Sphaerobacter sp.; assembly: GCF_019683595.1. Lineage (GTDB taxonomy): Bacteria > Chloroflexota > Chloroflexia > Thermomicrobiales > Thermomicrobiaceae > Sphaerobacter. The sequence goes on from NZ_JADGHZ010000018.1 coordinate 28,629, forward strand.
GCGTCCTCCAGGTTGTGCGAGCGGCAGGCGTGCCTGCGCCCGAACCCCACTACCTCGACCGGACCGGCGCGATCCTGGGAACGCCGCTCATCGTCATCGCGTATGTCGATGGGCAGAACGGGCTGACCTCGTCGGATCTGGACCGCGGTCTCCCGCAACTGGCTGAAACGCTCGCCAAGATCCACTCCGTGGACCTCGCGGCGGCCGATCTCTCATTCCTTCCCCGTCAGGAGGTGGTCTACGCCGAGGTGCTCACACTACGGCCGGCCACGCTCGATGACTCCCTGGACGAACCGAGGATCCGTGAAGTGCTGGAACCCATCTGGCCCCTGCCGCGGCGGAACCGACCGGTGCTCCTACACGGGGACTACTGGCCCGGCAACACGCTGTGGCGCGATGGCCGGCTCGTAGCCGTGGTGGACTGGGAAGATGCCGCGCTCGGCGATCCGCTGGCCGACCTCGGCAATGCACGGCTGGAGATCCTGTGGGCGTACGGCCCCGACGCGATGCACGCCTTCACCCGGCGATACCGGGAGTTGATGCCCCACATCGACGTGTCCCACCTGCCGTACTGGGATCTCGTCGCGGCCCTCCGTCCCGCCGGTAAGCTGTCGGAGTGGGGCCTGGACCCGCAGACCGAGCAGACGATGCGGACGAGGCACAGGCTCTTCGTCGATCAGGCGCTTCAGGCGCTCAACCGGCGCTGAGGTTAGTTGCGTGCTCGCTCCCGCTGAGAGCGTCGCCGGCTGGACGTGCGTTCCGCCTCCGCTGCCTCCGCCGCGCCACCAACCCGGCGCCCCCCACGGCTTCCTGGCCTTCTCGGAGAGCGTTGAACGGGTGGCGAGCCCCTGAGTTCAGGCAAGGGCCGCTTGGAGCCGTCTGCCGGAACATCGGGGCGGGCGGCGAACGCGTCCGCCATGGCGCCGTCGATGAAGTACTGTGGCCATCGGTTGTCTTGCGGGTCGGAGATGGCGAACACCATCACCCCCTTGATTCGGTCCGGCATCTGCGCTACGGCGTCGAGGATGCGGCGGGCTTTCTCGTCCTTAGGTGTCGCCGGATCGTTGATCCCGATCTCGGTGACGTACACCGGCAACGACGTCTGGGTGAGCACCAGGTTGGTGACCTCCTGCCACTCGTAGTGATCCTCGATCGGCCAGACGTTGTAGTCACCGTACTGGTGCACCGCGATGGCGTCGTAGACATCCCCGACGGCGCCGTCGCCCTGGCGTGACAGGATGATCTCGGCGTCGCGCAGCGATGTCGGCATCGAGGCCATCCAGCCGAAGTTTGGCCGATCGAGATCGCGCAGCGCCTCGCGCGTTTCTAGCATCCAGTCCCGCGCGCGGTACGGGTCCATCCCGCAGATGTTCGTCTCGTTGCTGACCTCGATGAAGAACTGCACCTCGGGGTGCCGCTCGACGACACTGTAGAACCCGCGTCCGACGAGGTCGGCCCGCGTGCGATCCGGCGCGAAGTCGCAGTCCTCGGTCGTCAGGATCACGGTGCGCGCTCCGTCGTCGATGAGCTCCTCGATCTGCTCTGGGGAGCCGCCGAATCCTACCGGGATCCGAAACCGCGCGATGTTCCCGCGCATCCGCCGAAAGAGGTCGCGTTCAACGTCGTCCCATCGGTTGGAACCGGGTGCGATCAGGTCGGCGCCGAAGGGGATTCCGACCGCCGCCTTGGCGCTCGGCCCCGGTCGGAGTAGGACCGCCACGAGGATGATGACCGCAACGAAACGGAGGCGTGGTCCCATGGTTGGGTTGTCTCCCGGCCGTGGACATCGGGCAGGTCGAAGGAACGGCGCACCGGCCTGGGGTCGCGCCGTGACAGGTCGCGCCCCGGTGCTGGCCACCGGTCCGTGTACGAACAAGTCCGGCCGGACTTCCAAGAATCCGCTGCTCTGGCTCCGCTGAGCCAATGGATACGACCTTGGCGAGCACGGCCTGTGCCCCCAGAGAGCCGTGTGTCAACACCCTCAGAACGGGGTTACGGTCCGTTGAGCCTGACTCAGTGGGATGGACGCGCCGAGAGGGGGGCATGGGGAAGGTGAGAAACGCCCCCTTCCACAAGGGAGGTCATGAGCGTGAGACGATGTAGCCAGGTGTAGCCAAACAGGGGACCAGAGAGGAGACAAATCAGGGGTCATCGACGGGAACTCATCCCCGTGTAATGACCCCCGAGTTTCGCGTCTACAAGCGGTTTTCTGGCGGAAGGGGAGGGATTCGAACCCTCGAGGCGCTCATCACGCCTACGCGATTTCCAGTCGCGCGCACTCGGCCAGACTATGCGACCCTTCCTTGAGGCGGAGAGGGTGGGATTCGAACCCACGAGGGCTATTCACCCTACCGCTTTTCGAGAGCGGCACCTTCAACCACTCGGACACCTCTCCATGTCAAGCCCCGAACGCAAGGAGTGCAGGGCGCTGGTGTGGCCCTGCACTTCGGGGCGGTACGCCCGGAGGGACTTGAACCCCCGACCTTTTGGTCCGCAACCAAACGCTCTATCCACTGAGCTACGGGCGCATATTCCGCTTGTTGCCGCGTGGGCGAAGTGCCTCGCGGCGTGTATTAGGATAGCACATGACACGGAAAGGCTTCAAGTCGGGGCCATGCGGGGGAGGCGCGCGACCGCTGGCGGCGTGTGGCGCGGGTTCGTATTCTTACGGGCGAACCGCGGAACGATGAGCGGGAGCGGGCCGGCCGCGGGTGCCGGGCAGATGGAGGCAGGGCATCGATGACCTCACGGACACGTAATCGAGGCCGACATCCGGTCGACGATCGAGGGGAGTACGCTCCCGCGCCACGCCGCCGTCATTCCCGCCTCTTCGTGATCCTTGCGGTCGTGGTCAGTGCCGTGCTGGTCATCGGCCTGATCGAGGTGGTGCTGCTGGATCTGTTTTCCTCGCGCGGCTCCGACGACGTGTTTCTCCAGCCACAGATCGCCGTGACGCCCGGGTCGCAGGAGGCGGAGATGCGGGCTCGCCTCCAGGAGAATCCCGACGACGTGAACGCGATGCTGGTCCTGGCGGACTTGCTGGCCAACACCGGCCGGGCGTCGGAGGCGGTTCAGTGGTATGAGAAGGCGGTCCAGGCCCGGCCCGACGACGTGGGGCTGCGGGTGGCCTTCGGTCGGACGCTCATGCAGGGAGGGTATCGCCTCGACGCGGAGATCCAGTTCAAAAAGGCGATCGAACTGGCGCCGACGAACCCGGAGCCGATCTTCTTCCTCGGCCAGCTCTACCAGGAGAGCGACCCGCCGCGCGAGAGCGATGCCCGCGCGCAGTATGAGCGCGTGATCGAGGTGGCGCCCGAATCGGTCTACGCGCAGCGGGCCAAGGAGCAACTCGATGCCCTCGACCGGGCGTCGTAGGTCGGTCGTCGATGCGTCTCCTGCACGTGATCCAACGCTACTACCCATTCCAGGGCGGCTCCGAGCGGTATTTCCAGGCATTCTCGGAGCGTTTCGCCGCGGACGGCGCCAAGGTTCAGGTTCTGACGACCGACGCGTGGGATCTGGAGTATTTCTGGGATCCTACGAAGCGACGCGTCGAGGAGGTGGAGGACTGCCACGCCGGCGTGCGGATTCGGCGCCTGCCGTTGCGGCATCTCCCGGTGCCGCGGCTTACCCACCGCGCGATCCGGCGGCTGATGGCCGAGTCGGCGCGCTGGCGGTTCCCGGGACAGGTGCGGCTCCTCCACGCGGCGGGTCGGTTCGGGCCGTGGCTGCCGCCGGTGTCGGAGTGGCTGCCTGATCGGTCCTGGCGACCGGATGTGGTGCACTCGGCGAACGTCGCCTTCGAGTCGATGATCGCGGGTGCGGAGCGGCTGGCGAGGACGGTCGATGCGCCGCATCTGGTGACGCCGTTCGTGCACCTGGGGGAGGGGCCTTCGTCACGGGTCCGGCGGTACTACACGATGCCGCACCAGATGGCGTTGCTGCGTCGGGCGGACGGCGTGATGGCGCTGACCACGATTGAGGCCGACTATCTCATCGGCCGTGGCGTCGCGTCGGACCGTGTCCACGTCGTCGGGGCTGGGCTGGACGTGGCGGCGGTGACCGGAGGGGACGCGGCCCGGGCGCGGCAGCGGCTGGGCATCGACTGTCCCATGGTGCTGGCGCTGGGGGCCGCGGCGTTCGACAAGGGATCGTTCCACCTGGCCGAGGCGGCGGGGGCGCTGGATCGCGCGGGCTGGCCGGTGGCGGTCGTGTTCGCCGGTCCGGTCATGAGCGAGTTCGAACGGTTCGTCGCGGAGTTGCCCGCGGCGGCGCGCCGCAACCTGCACGTGTTGGGGTTCGTCTCAGATGAGGACAAGCGCGACCTGCTGGCTGCGGCGGATGTGGTGGCGCTGCCGTCCCGGACCGAATCCTTCGGGATCGTGTTCCTGGAGGCGTGGGCCAATGGGAAGCCGGTGATCGGCGCGCGGGCGGGGGCCATTCCGGCGGTCGTGGCCCACGAGCGGGATGGTCTGCTGGTACCCTTCGGGGATGTGGCCGCGCTGGCGGATGCGATTCGGTGGCTGACGGCCGACCCGGCGCTGGCGGCGCGGCTCGGCGCGGCGGGCCGGGAGAAGGTGGTCGACGAGGCCGCGTGGTATCAGCGCATCCGGGAGGTGTACGCGCGGGTGCTGGGCACGACGGCCGAGCCGGTCGCGGCCAGGAGCGGGGAGGGGAGATGACGACGCCCGATGTAACGCGCGAAGAGGTCGACGAGGTGGCTGCGGCCATCGAGGCGATCCGCAGCGAGGTGCGACGACGTTCGGGTTACCTGAGTGCCGCCGACGTCCCGCCGTTGGGGAAGGGGTCGCCCGTGACCGAGGCGGCCGATCTGGCGCGGATCTCGGCGCACCTGCCCGTGACCTGGGAGACGCCGATCGTGGGCCGCTGGATCGCGCTGGCGAAGCGGGCTATGCGGCTGTGCCTGCGCTGGTACATCAACCCCATCGTGGAGCAGCAGAACGCCTTCAACGACGCCGTGGTCCGGGCGCTCTCCACGCTCGACGCCCGCCAGCAGGAGCTCCTGCGACGGCTGGAAGCGCGTGAGGGCGAGGAGCCGCGCGAGCGATGAACGTGATCATCTGTGCCACACAGGTGCCGTTCGTCCGCGGAGGGGCGGAGGTGCTGGTCGACGGTCTCCGCGAGGCCCTGATCGCAGCCGGGCATCGGGTGGATGTCGTGGCGCTTCCTTTCAAGTGGTACCCCAAGGAGGAGATCCTCAAGTCGGCGCTGGCCTGGCGACTGTTGGACCTCACCGAAGCGAACGGTATGCCGGTGGACGCGGTGATCTGCACCAAGTTCCCGACTTGGGCGGTGCGGCACCCGCGCAAGATCGCCTGGGTCGTCCACCAGCACCGGCAGGCGTACGACTGGTTCGGCACCCCGCTCAGCGATTTCACGAACAGCGCCGAGGATGTCGCGATACGGCGCCGGATCGCCGAGATCGACCGACGGGGGCTGGGGGAGTGCGTGGCCCGCTTCGCGATTTCGGGGAACGTCGCCGCACGCCTGAAGCGCTCGGTCGGGCTGGAGGCGGAGCCGCTCCACGTGCCGATTCGCCTTGAGGGTCTGGAGCCGGTTGCGTATGGCGACTACATCCTCAGCGTTTCGCGGCTGGACCGGGCCAAGCGGGTCGAGTTGCTGCTGGAGGCGATGGCGGAGGCGGGCGGGGACTTTCGCGCGGTAATCGCCGGGGATGGTCCGGAGGCCGGGTCGCTCAGGGAACGTGCGGCGAGCCTCGGGCTGAGCGAGCGGGTCAGGTTCACCGGACGCGTGAGCGACGCGGAGCTGGTCCGGCTGTACAACGAGGCGCGGGCGGTCTTCTACAGCCCGGTGGACGAGGACTTCGGTCTGGCGGCGGTTGAGGCGCTGACGGCCGGCAAGCCGGTGGTGACGGTGGCGGACGCGGGCGGTGTGCTGGAGTTCGTCGAGGACGGCGTGACCGGGCTGGTGAGCGTCAAAGCGGAGCCATGCGCGATCGCGCCGGCGTTGTCTCGACTGATGGCGGACGAGGCGCTGGCGCGGCGGCTCGGCGCGGCGGGCCGGGAGCGGGTGGCGGGGCTCCGCTGGGACCGCGTGGTGGCGAGGCTCCTGGGACATGGCTGATTCCGCGCTGCGCCTTGCCTGGTTCACCCCGCTCCGACCGGTCGAGTCGGGCATTTCGCAGTACAGCGAAGACCTGCTGCCGGTGCTGGCGCGCGCCTGGCAGATCGACGTGTACGTCGACGGCTACCGCCCGACGCATCTCCGGGAGTCGGACACCCTGCGGGTCCGGATGGCGCGCGAATTCCGCGCGGCGCACCGTGCGCGGCCGTACGACGCCGTCATCTACCAGATGGGGAACAACCCCTACCACGCCTACATGTACGACCTCGCGCGCGAGGTCCCGGGCGTGCTGGTCCTGCACGATACGGTGCTTCACCACCTGCGGGTCGGGATGCTCCTGCGTGGCCGGGGGGCGCCGCGCTACCGGGCGGAGATGGAGCGGCGCTACGGCCGCGCCGGGTGGGAGGCCGCGACGCGGGTGCTGCGGGGGCAGATGCCCTCGGCGCTGTTCCAGTTCCCGCTATCGGAGGAGTTGATCGAGGCGTCGCGGGTGGTCGCGGTGCACAGCGAGTACAGCCGGCAGCAGGTGCTCGGCTGGTGCCCGGATGCGCAGGTGCTGCGCATCCCGATGGGCGTGCCGCTCCCGCCGGAGATCCCACGTGAGGAGGCACGGAGGCGGCTGTCGTTGCCGGAGGACCAGTTCGTCGTCGCCTCGGTGACCTTCATTAACCCGTACAAGCGGCTCGATGTGGTGATGCAGGCCGTCCGGCGTCTGCGGGAATTCGTACCGGCGCGGCTGGTGCTGGCCGGCAACGTGTCGCACATGGTGCCGCTGGAGCGGCTGATTGGCATGTTCGGGTTGGAGCAGGCGTCGGATCACCTGGGGTACGTGGACGATGCGACGGCGCGGCTGGTCGTCGCCGCTGCTGATGTCTGCGTCAACCTCCGCTGGCCGACCGCGGGCGAGACCTCAGCCAGCCTGCTGCGCACCATGGGCGCCGGTCGGCCGGTGCTCGTGACCGACGGCGGGTCGTTCGCAGAGATCCCCGATGGCGCGGTGGTCAAAGTTCCGCCGGACGTGCTGGAGGAGGAGACGGTCTTCGCGTTGCTGCGATCCCTGGCGGAGCGGCCGGATCTGCGGGAGCGGGTAGGGCGTCTGGCTCGGGAATTCGTCGCCCAGGAGCACAGCCTAGCGGCTGCCGCGCGCGGGTACGCGGCCGCGATCGAGGCGGCGATCGGCAGGCCGGTGCCGATCCCGCCCGGGGGCATGGAGACGGAGCAGATCGACCTGCCTGCGGCCGAGCCTCCGGCGAGGACCGATCCCCTGGCGGGCGCGGTGGCACAGGCGCTGGTGGACCTGGGGGTCGGGGCGGATGCCCGGCTCGTCGCGTCGGTGGCCAGGTCGATGGCGGAGATCGGGTTGGCCCCTGGTAAGATGGATTCGACCGGGACGGAGCCGGAGGGCGGAAAGGACGGGAGCCGTGGAGGCGAGCGGAGCAAAGCCAATCAGCGATGACCTGCTGGAGATCCTGGCCTGCCCGGCGTGCAAGACGGCGGTGCGCCTCGAAGGTGATCGTCTGGTGTGCGACACCTGCGGGCGGCGCTATCGTATCGAGGACGGCATCCCCATCATGCTGATCGACGAGGCTGAGCTGCCGGAGGGTGGACCGAAGGCGTAGCGTCCGCCGCGGTCGGTCGAGAACTAGCACAGATGTTCGGGAAGGCGTGATATACTTCCCGGCAGCGGTGCCGATGGACACACGAGGGGCGACGATGAGCACGCGCGTGGTGTCGGGAAAGGTCCGAGACGAGGACGAACCCCTGGAAGCGAGCCTACGGCCACGGCGGCTGTCCGAGTACATCGGGCAGGACAAGGTCAAGGAAGGGCTCCTGATCTCGATCCAGGCCGCGCAGGCGCGTGGAGAGTCCCTCGATCATCTGCTGCTCTACGGC
>NZ_JADGHZ010000126.1 GCF_019683595.1 Sphaerobacter sp.
GCAGGGTCAGATGTTTTTAAGACACCGGGGGTGGAGAGCACGTTGTGCCGCCACTCGGCCAGGCGCCGCCGGCCGACCTTGTTCGGCCAGTCGGCGCCGAGGCGGGGCGTGAGGAAGAGGTCGAGCGCCTCGTCAACTTTCCCCTCGGCCAGGAAGACCCGCGCCTGCCGCGCGGCGGCGCTGAGGCGGTCCCCGCCGCGGTCGGACAGCAGCGCCGGGACCGACGGCTCCACCAGCAACAGCCCCCGGACGCGCTCGGGCCGGAGGAGGCCGAGGGCCAGGGCGACCGTCGCGCCGAGCGAGTTGCCGATGACGACGGCCTGCTCCACGTCCTCGGCGTCGAGGACGGCCAGCGCGTCGTACGCGGCGCGCTCGATGGTCGGGTGCTCACCGGCCGGGGCACTGTTGCCGTGGCCGCGGAAGAACGGGGCGATCCAGTGGAACTGCGGAAGGCGCAGCATCTGGTGGACCCAGTTGGACGTGCCGACCAGGACGCCGTGCAGCGCGAGGATGGCCGGGCGCGCGCCCGGCTCGTGGCGTACCTCGTAGGCGATACGTGCGCCGTCGTCCGCCTGGGTCGTTCGCTGCGCGATCAACGACATCGGTGATCCTTCCGGGGCGGCCCCGCACCCGATACGGGGTCTAACGCTGTCTCAATCGCGGGGGACGGCCCTCACCCCTTGCCCCTCTCCCAACCTTGGGAGAGGGAAGCAATTCGCGATTTCGTCCCCCCTCTCCCAGGGTTGGGAGAGGGGTCGGAGGTGAGGGCCACATCCGCACACAATCGGGGCGCGATGCATCGCGCCCCGATCCGTTCGCATCGCTTGGCTGCGCGGGTCTAGCCCTCCAGCAGCAGGGATTCCGGATCCTCGATCAACTCCTTGACCCGCACCAGGAAGCGGACGGCATCGCTCCCGTCGACGATGCGGTGGTCGTAGGAGAGGGCGAGGTACATCATCGGGCGGATGACGATCTCACCGTCGACGACGACCGGCCGCTGCTCGATCTTGTGCATCCCGAGGATACCGACCTGCGGCGGGTTCAGGATCGGCGTGCTCAGAAGCGAGCCGTAAATACCGCCGTTGGTGATGGTGAAGGTGCCGCCCATCAGCTCCTGGAGCTGGAGCTTGCCCTCGCGCGCCCGCGTCGCCAGATCGAGGATCTCCCGCTCGATGTCGGCGAAGCTCTTCCGGTCGGCGTCCCGCACCACCGGCACCACCAGGCCCTCATCGGTGCCGACGGCGATGCCGATGTCGTAGTAGTGCTTCAGGACGATCTCGTTGCCCTGGATCTCGGCGTTGAGGTACGGGAACGCCTTGAGCGCGCCGACGACAGCCTTGGTGAAGAAGGACATGAAGCCGAGCTTGACGCCGTGCCGCTGCTGGAACGCTTCGCCGCGACGCTTGCGCAGCTCGATGACGGCGCTCATGTCGACCTCGTTGAAGGTCGTGAGCATGGCAGCGGTGTGCTGGGCCTCGACCAGCCGCTGGGCGATGGTCTGCCGCCGCCGGGTCATGCGGACGCGCTCTTCGCGGCGGCCGTCGGCCGCGATCTCGAACGGCAGCGGGCTCGGCGCCGTCGGTGCGGTGGGCGCAACAGGCGCAGCCGGTGTCGGCGCCGGTGCGGGCGCTGCGGGCGCCTCGGCACCGTTGGCCGGGGCGACCGGTGCGGCCTCGCGGGTGCGTCCCGCGCGCTGGATGTAGGCGAGCACGTCCTCGCGGGTGACCCGGCCCCCCTCACCGCTGGCCGGCACCTGCGCCAGGTCGATGTCGTACTCCGCCGCGAGGCGGCGAACCGCCGGGGTCGCGCGCGGCCCACCCGGCGCGGCCGGGACCGTAACCGGCTCAGGCTCCGGCGCGGGAGCCGCCGTGGCCGGGGCTGGAGCAGCCTGAGCCTCTGCCGCCGCGGCAGGCGCCGGAGCGGCGGCAACCGCCCCCTCTTCAATCGCTCCGATCACCTCGCCGACGGCCACCGTCTCGCCCTCAGGCTTGAGGATCTTCGCCAGCACCCCGGACTGCTCGGCCGTGATCTCGACGTTGACCTTGTCGGTTTCGAGCTCGACCAGCGTCTCGCCGACCTGGACCGGATCTCCTTCTTTCTTGAGCCAGGTGCCGACGACCGCGTCGACGACCGACTCACCGAGTTGTGGCACTCGAATCTCAACCGGCATGCTGCACTCCGTAGGTCTTCACCCGCGGCGAGGCCACCCCCGCGAAGGCCTCGGCCACGATGCGTCCCTGCTCGACCACGTGCACTTCGTGGAATCCCTCGGCGGGGCTGGCCCGCTCCGGCCGGCCGATGTAGCGCAGATCCAGGTCCGGCCCGATGATCCGGCGCAGGCGCGGCTGCATATAAGTCCAGGCCCCCATGTTGGCCGGCTCCTCTTGCAGCCAGACCACCTCGCGCGCGTTGCGGTACGACTCCAGCACGCGGCGCAGCTCGTCCTCGGGGAACGGGTAGAGCTGCTCAACCCGCACGATCGCCACCGGCGCCCCCGCCTTGCGCGCCTCGCTGGTGATCAGGTCGACGTAGACCTTGCCGCTGCAGAGGATGACCCGGCCGATCTCCTCACGCCGCCCGGCCGCTTCCGCGTCGTCCAGCACCGGCTGGAAGCTCCCCTCGGCCAGGTCGACCGGGAGCGAGGCCGCAGCCGGGTGGCGCAGCAGGCTCTTGGGGGTCATGACGATGAGCGGCCGCGGTGCCGACGTGAGCAGCGCCGCCTGCTTGCGCAGCAGGTGGAAGTACTGCGCCGACGTGGTGCAGTTGACCACGCGCACGTTGTCGTCGGCCGCGAGCTGCAGGAAGCGCTCGAGGCGGGCGCTGGAGTGCTCCGGCCCCTGCCCCTCATAGCCGTGGGGCAGCAGCAGCGTGAGCGCCGGGTTCTCCTGCCACTTGGAGCGCGCCGCCACGATGAACTGGTCGATGATCACCTGGGCCACGTTGGCGAAGTCGCCGAACTGGGCCTCCCACAGGACCAGCGCCTCCGGCGCCTCCAGACTGTAGCCGTACTCGAAGCCGAGCGCCGCGGCCTCCGACAGCGGGCTGTTGTAGACCGCGAACGATGCGCGGGCGGACGGAAGCTCCTGGAGGGGAATGTAGCGGTCGCCGGTCTCGACGTCGTGGAAGACGAGGTGGCGCTGGCTGAAGGTGCCGCGCTCCGCGTCCTGCCCCGCCAGGCGGATTGGCGTGCCGTCACGCAGGATCGAGGCGAAGGCAAGCGATTCGGCGTGGGCCCAGTCGAGCGCGCCACCCTCCGCCACGGCCGTCGCGCGCCGCTGCATCTGCCGGCGCAGCTTGGGATTCAGGTGGAACCCCTCGGGCAGCCGGTGGATCTCCTCGTTGAGCTGGATCAGCACGTCGAGCGGGACGGCCGTCTCGACGTGGCGCACCCGCGGATCCACCGACTCCTCGACGAGTGGCTCGCTCCCGTCCTTGCCCTCGGCGACGGCGGTGCGGATCTCCTGCAGCTTGTTGAGGGCCGCCTGCTTCATGGCGTCGGCTTCGTCCTGGGTGACGACCCCTTCGTCCACGAGCGACGCCACCCAGATGTCGCGCACGGTCGGGTGCCTGCTGACGATCTCGTACATGCGCGGCTGGGTGAAGCCCGGCTCGTCACCCTCGTTGTGCCCCCAGCGGCGATAGCCGACGAGGTCGATCAGGAAGTCCTTGTGGAACCGCTGGCGGTAGGCCACGGCAAGCCGGGTCGCGATCAGGCAGGCGACCGGGTCGTCGGCGTTGACATGCACGATCGGGATCTCGAAGCCGCGCGCCGGGTCACTGGCGTAGTAGGTCGAACGGGACTGCCACGGCTCCGTGGTGAAACCGATCTGGTTGTTCGCGATGATGTGCAGCGTACCGCCCACCTGGTAGCCGGCGAGGCGCGAGAGGTTGAGCGTCTCGGCGACGATGCCCTCGCCCGGGAAGGCGGCATCGCCGTGGATGAGGATCGACAGCGCGCGCCGAACATCCTGCTGCGGCAAGCCCCCCTGTTGGCGGTTCTCCTGCGCGGCGCGGGTCATTCCCTGGACGACCGGGTTGACGAACTCCAGGTGGCTCGGGTTGGAGGACATCGAGAGGCGGGCATGGAGCTCGGGGGCATGGCGGACCGCGCCCATGTGGTACTTGACGTCGCCGGTCCAGCCACTGCTGCCGCCCTCGGTGGCCGCGGCCGGCTCGCGGTGGTTGACCCCCATGAACTCGGCGATGATCTTGGCGTAGGGCTTGCCCAGCACATGGGCCAGCACGTTCAACCGTCCGCGGTGGGCGGCACCGATGATGATGTCGGATGTCCCGGCCCCGACCGCCTCCTGGATCATCTCATCCAGCATGGGGACCATCATATCGGTCCCCTCGATCGAGAAGCGTTTCTGACCGATGAAGGCGCGGTGGAGGAACTGCTCGAACGACTCCACCTCGGTCAGCCGCTGCAGCAGCGCCCGCTTCTGCTCCGCCGTGAGCGGCCGGGCGTAGCGACCGGACTCGACCGCCTCCTGCAGCCACTCGCGCTCTTCGGCGATCTGCACGTGGCCGAAGTCGTACCCGATCGTCCCGCAATAGATGCGGCGCAGTTCGGCGATCGCCTCGGCGGCGTTGCGCGCGCCCTGAGCCACGGGCCCACCCACCACCGTCGCAGGGAGCGCAGCGAGATCGGCCTCGGTCAGGCCATGGGCCGCCGGGTCGAGCGACGGATCACCGGGCGGCTCGCTGCCCAGCGGGTCAAGCCGCGCCGCACGGTGACCATGTGAGCGAATACTCTGGGCGAGATTGGCGGCGGCAACGACCTTGGTGACGTCGACCCCCGGCGCGGCCGGTGCAACCGCCGTGGCGACCGCCCCATCCGGCTCCGGCGTCCAGCGCTCGAAGATCGCGCGCGTCTGTGGGTCGACCGACTCCGGGTCACGCAGGTAGCGGTCGTACAGCTCCAGGACGTAGCCAGCATTGGGGCCATGAAAACGGCTCATGACACTCATTTGGCGCTTCCACCCATCTTCCCCGCACCGCTCCTTCGCAGCGATCGATCGCGCGTCGTGCCCGGCGCCCCCGCGCGCCAGGCTCGCCGGGGCGAACCCTACCCCCGGCAAACGACGCAAGTACGCACACCCAGCCCCACCCACGATGAGGCCCTTGACCCGCGGTCATTTTCTGTCATCGGAGCGGCTACGATGCGCGCGGGTGCGGGCGTCACCGTTGTCACGCTGTTAATGGTACACCAACTGGCACGCTTTCGGGCGCCTGCTGCGCGCGAATCCTCTTCCGAATCGTACGTGCCGCACAGCCGGTGCCTGCGCATGTCCTGTTGTCCGAGTTCGTCGTCAGCAACACGGAGGGAGGGCGTTTGGCGGATGATGGATCTTCGTGCATGGCGCGTGCCCGGGGCTAAAGCCGCCGGGCTCACAACGAAAGCCGGCTGAAGCCGGCTCGGAAAATCGGGCTCAGGTCCCAGCGATACGGTGTTCACCGCCCGGTGCGCCTCAACACCGGGGTGTAGGTTTTGGCCCACCTCAGCCGGCTTTAGCCGGCTTTTCCTTGTCAGCTCGGGGGTTCACCCCCGGGCACCAACCACGGCGCGGGGATCCTCACACCACCTGCCCGGGCACGTACCACGGCGTCCCACGCCTACTTACCCGGATTCGGGTCGCTGGCACCGATGCCGCCGCCTTCGAGCAACCGGCGGATCGCCTCCTCGGAGTAGACCTCGGCTGGGGGGATGGCATGGGCCATCGCGGCGACGCGAGCGCGGGCCAGCGCCGGATCCTCCCAGGTGCGGCGGCCGAATTCCTTCCACTCCTCTTCGGTGAAGCGGGCCTCAAGCTGGCCGGTGGTGAACTCGAACATCGGCAGCACGTCTGCGTCGCGCCGGGCGTGGTACTCGGCCAGTGCCGTCTGTTCGTCGATCTCTCCCTGCCACCAGCGGTCAAGCGACTCAACGAGGAGCTGGGCGCTGCGCACCGCGTCACCCATCCCCTGCACGGTGTGCGGGTCCTTGTGGCACCCGGCGTCGCCCACCAAGGCCCAGCCCGGGCCGACCGGCACGCGCAGGAAGTTCGGCAGGTCGCCGGTGCCGATGATCGCCCCCTCCAGTTGGCTGTCGCCGATCCGCTCCATCGCCTCCGGGATGCGCGCCAAGCCGCCGAAGAAGTGCTCCCGGTGGTTGCGCCGGAACGCGTCGAAGGCGCTGGCCTGCACGCCGAAGCCGACCAGGGTCAGCCCGTCGTCGCAGGGGAAGATGAAGGATGCGGCGTACTCCGCGCCGATCTCAGGGTACGTGCCGCGCACGGCAAAGGCGCTCGGCGGGTCGTCCAGCGGCACCCCGCGGAAGTAGCCGTAGTACCAGGCGAACATCGGCGGGAAGTCCTCGTAGGCCGTCGCGCCGACCTCGCGCGCGACCAGCGAGTGCCGCCCATCGGCGCCGATGACGAAGCGTGCCCGCGCCTCGCGCTCCTGCCCCGCCTCCTGGTAGCGCACGCCGGTGACCCGCTCGCCCTCGCGCAGGAGGCCGGTCACCCGCGCGCCGGTGTGCAACTCGATCCCCGGGTGTGAGCCGGCCGCCTCGACCAGGATCCCATCGAGCGGCTCCCGGCGGATGCAGAGCGCGAAGTCGCGGCCGTCGACCGCGGCGAAGGGCGCGTCGACGTAGGGAAAGCGCAGCCGCTTCAGCCGGGGGGCGTCGATGGCCAGCACGCGGTCCAGCATGCCGATGCGCTCGAACACGCTGAGCGTATCGGTGAAGAAGAGGTGGGTGGACAGCGTCGAACTGGGGAAGCGGTCGCGATCGAGCAGCAGAACGGAGTAGCCCCGCTGCGCCAGGAGCAGGGCGGTGGTTGAGCCCGCGATTCGGGCACCGACGATGATGGCGTCGTACATCAGACCGGGTCGTTCCTTGCCGTGAGCGCCAGCAGCCAGACCGTGCGGCGGCTCCACGGGCACGCCGCCCGGCCGCCCCTAACTCTACCACCGGCCGGAACGCGGGCGCCCCCGCCCGGCAGTTCAGACATCCGGATGGGTAGGCAGTTAATGAGCGCCGGGGAGATCCCGGCGCCCGCTCATAACGTCAGCGTCTGCTGGGAGTCGGGGTCGAAGGCGTGGATCTGTTCGACGTCCACCGAGAGGGTGACGATGTCGCCCGGGTCGGGCTGGAACTCGGGCTCGACCCGCGCCACCAGTGTGTGCCCCTCCGGCCCGCGCAGGTGCAGCAGCGTCTCCGCCCCGAGCGGCTCGACGAGCTCCACCGGCAGGCGCACGTACCGCCCGTCGGGGGCGGCGTCCGACTCGTGCACTTCGTGGAAGTGCTCCGGTCGAATGCCGATGAGCACCGACTTGCCGTCCCACTCGCGCAGCCGCGCACCTCGCTCCGCCGGAAGCGTCAGCCGCAGGTCCTCGGCGACGATCTGCATCCCCTCCGGTGTCGTGGTCACCTCGGCCGGGACGATGTTCATGGCCGGGCTACCGATGAAGGTCGCGACGAACAGGTTGGCCGGCCGGTCGTAGAGGTTCTGGGGGGTGTCGAGTTGCTGGAGTACCCCGGCGTTCATGACCGCGATCCGGTGGCCCATCGTCATCGCCTCGACCTGGTCGTGGGTCACGTAGACGGTGGTGGTCCCGAGCCGCTGCTGCAGCTTGATGATCTCAGCCCGCGTCTGCACCCGCAACTTGGCGTCCAGGTTGGAGAGCGGCTCATCCATCAGGAAGACCTGTGGCTCGCGCACGATGGCTCGTCCCAGCGCCACCCGCTGCCGCTGCCCACCGGAGAGTTGCTTCGGCTTCCGATCCAGCAGCGTGTCGATCCCCAGGATCTCCGCCACGTTCTTGACGCGCCGCTCGATCTCCTCCTTGGGCGTGCCCCGCAACTTGAGGCCGAACGCCATGTTGTCGCGCACGGTCATGTGCGGGTAGAGGGCGTAGTTCTGGAAAACCATCGCGATGTCGCGGTCCTTGGGCGGCACGTGGGTCACCACGCGGTCGCCGATCAAGATGTCGCCGCTGGTGACTTCCTCCAGCCCCGCGAGGCAGCGCAGCGCCGTCGTCTTCCCGCAGCCGGAGGGACCTACCAGCACCAGGAACTCGCCATCGGCGATGTCCAGGTTCAGGTCGTTGACGGCCGTGACCCCGTCGAAGCGTTTGGTGACATGGTCGAAGATCACTTGCGCCATGCTGGATTTCCCCTCTTTCCGGTATCGACCGGCGCACGCGCATGGTGCCACCCACACTCGCAATCGCTACCCATCTTAACCCGCATCGTGCCCACCGTCACGTGCCTGACCGAATGCGCAGGGCGCTCGGACGCCCGTCCGCCGTTCCAGGATTGGTTCCCCGCGCGGGATGGTGGCTGCGCCGCGCATCGCACGCCACGTGCCGCTGCACCGGTCACACGCCGCAAACCGAGCAGTCGCGATCTGAAAGGACTGGGTGATCCGTTTGTGCTGCAGTGCATCGTCGGGTCCGGGGGCTCGACGGACCGGAAACGGGGCTGAGCAGGGTCACCGTCACCCACGAGTGCGCAGACCAGCGTGCGGGCGCTTGCAGGAACCGGGTCGAGAGCGCACATTGAGCGACCCCAGCCTGCCCCGTGCCGGCGAACTGCGCGTGGGCACGACGAGAGCCTCGCTTGCCCTCCGCCGGGACTGTCACCAGCGTGCGATGAGGAGAATAATAGCTTGGATCGGTGACGCCCTGGGCGCATGCGCTGCGCCGGGACGTCGTCTGGTCTGGTGACACGGTGCACCGATTGCGGCCGCGGCTGGGGTTCCGCTCTTGCCCGGCACCGCGGCCTGTCGCACCTCGGGTACGCTCCGATGCGTGCTCAGCGTCCGCCCCTGGGCTGTTCCGGCGGCCTGGCGCCGGTGCGCGTGCCCGCCAGCGAGGGATGAGAGACCAGCCGCCACGGGGACGGCTCCCGCCATGGACAAGGAGGGTCAGCGTGAGCCTGGATGAGCAGAAGCGACCCCCGGAGGCCACGCCGAGCGAAAGCGACACCGTGTCGCTGCTCGACCAACTCCGATACCTGGCGACCGAAGGCGATCTGGTGCCATACCTGCTCCAGGTGCCGCCCTCCCGCCTGGCCAGCATCGCCCGCGACTTGGGCGACGAGGTCTTCGGCGACCTGCTGGGAACCCTGGACCCTACCGACGCCGCCGAGATCCTGAGCCGGCTGGCTGTGGCCGATGCCGCCGACGTCCTGGAGGCCATGGCTCCGGACGAGGCGGCCGACGTCATGGGCGAGTTCGCGCCGGAGGCGGCCGACCGCATCCTGATCGAGATGGAGCCGGTCGAGGCCGCCGAACTGCGCGACCTGCTCGCCTACCCGCCCGACACCGCGGGCGGGCGCATGACCCCGGCCTTCGTCTCGATCGCGCCGGACCTTCGCGCCGACCAGGCGATCCTCGCGCTGCGGCGACTGGCCCAAGAGGCCGAGGGAGTCACCTACGTCTACGTCACCGACCCGCACGACCGGCTGCTGGGCGTTCTCTCGCTGCGAAACCTCGTCCTCAGCCCACCGCATCGCCGGGTGGGCGACCTGATGGTCACCGACCTCATCACCGTGCCGGCCACAGCCGACCAGGAGGAAGCGGCCCATCTCCTGACGGAGAACAACCTGCTCGCCCTCCCGGTGGTTGACGACCAGCAGCGACTGCTCGGGATCATCACTGCTGACGACGTGGCCGACATCCTCGCCCAGGAGGCCACTGAGGACATCACCCGGCTGGGTGCCTCGGAGCCACTGGAGGAGCCGTACCTGCGCGTGTCGCCGATCATCCTCTGGCGCAAGCGGATCGTCTGGCTCTTCGTCCTCTTCGTGGCCCAGGCCTACACCGGCACCGTGCTGCAATTCTTCGAAACCGAATTGGCCGAGGTTATCGCCCTTTCGTTCTTCATCCCCATGCTGATCGGCACCGGTGGGAACGCCGGCTCCCAGGTCGTGATGACCCTGGTGCGCGCGATGACGCTCGGCGAAGTGCGCTTCCGCGACCTGCCGCGCGTCGTCTCCAAGGAATTCGCGACCGGCCTGATGCTCGGGATCACCATGGCCGTCGCCACCTTCATCCGGGCGCTGATGCTGGACGTCGGCGTCGACGTCGGCCTGGTCGTCGCCGCTGCGGTGACCGCAATCGTCGTCTGGGCCGCAGTGGTCGGTGCCATCCTCCCGATGGTGCTGCGCCAACTCAAGGTCGACCCGACCGTCGTCTCCGCGCCGTTCATCTCCACCCTCGTCGACGGCACCGGCCTCCTCATCTACTTCACCATCGCCCGGATGGTGCTGCGGTTGGGGTGAGGAGTAATGCGTGGTGCGTCATGCGTCATACGTCATGCGTGAAGCGTCAACCGTCCCCCTCACCCCCGGCCCCTCTCGGACGGAGCCCACCAGGGGAGAGGGGAGAAACACGCAATACGCAATACGGAACACGAGTGACGCATGACGTATGAC
>NZ_JADGHZ010000019.1 GCF_019683595.1 Sphaerobacter sp.
CCCGGGGCGAGTGCGGGGGGGGGGGGGGGCGCCCCCCGGGTCGCCGCGCAACCCCGCGGGCGCTCCTCGGGTTGGACTCACCTGCCGATCAGGCGGCGGTCCCGCGGTCGTAGACGATCCGGCCCTCGACGATGGTGAGGTCGACCCGCACCTGGGCCAGGTTTTCCGGCGGGACGGTTCGGAGGTCCGTCTCGAGCACGGCCAGGTCCGCGAGCTTCCCGACCTCGATGGTCCCCTTGATGTCCTCCTCAAACGAGGCGTAGGCGCCGTTGTAGGTGTAGGCGCGGACGGCTTCCTCCAGATTGATGCGCTCCTCGGGCCAGATCTCGACCCCCTCCTGGCTGCGGCGAGTGACCATCGTCTGAATGCCGATCATCGGGTTGGTCGGGTCTACCGGCGCGTCGCTGCTGGCGGGCGCAATGATGCCGCGGTCGAAGAAGGTGCGCATGGCGTACGCGTAGCGGATGCGGTCCATGCCGAGGTTCTGGACGTAGGCGTTGTGGAACGCCCAGAGGAAGGTCGTGCCGGGCACCGGGATCGCCCCCAGCCGCTGGATGCGGTCGATCAGGTCCGGCCGCAGGATGCTGCTGTGCTCGATGCGATGGCGGTGGTCGGGCCGGGGTTGCTCGGCCAGCGCCTCTTCAAACGCCATGATGAGCAGTTCGATGGCGGCGTCGCCGATAGCGTGGGCGCAGCACTGGAAGCCGGCCCGGTGCGCCGCCTTGATCTTCTCCTTCATCACCTGCGGGTCCTGCATCCAGAGGCCGATGTTGTCGTCCTCCCCTTCGTAGGGCTGGGACATGCGGGCGGTGCGCCCGCCGATGCTCCCGTCGAGGAAGATCTTGGCCGGGCCGATGCGGAGCCAGGAGTCGCCGAAGCCGGTGCGCAGTCCGAGGTCGGACAGCGGGCCGAGCGTCTCGTCGATCATCATCATGAGGTACGTCCGCACCGGCAGTTCACCGGCCTGGGCGAGGTCAAGGTAGGCGCCCATCTCGTCGCTGGTGCGAATGCCGGCCTCGGCCACGCTGGTGATGCCCTCCGAGAGGAACTGGCGCCCGGCCGCGCGCAGGGCGTCAGCGATCTGCTCACGGGTCGGGGCTCCGATCGCGTGCTGCACCAGTGTCAAGGCCGCCTCGCGCACGACGCCGGTCGGCTCGCCGTGTTCGTCGCGGTCGATCGTGCCGCCCTCCGGGTCCGGCGTGTTGCGGTCGATCCCGGCGAGTGCCAGCGCGCGGCTGTTGGCCACGCCGATGTGCCCGCAGGCGCGGACGACGAGGACCGGGTGCTCGGGCGACACCGGGTCGAGGTCGTGCCGGGTGGGATGGCGCTGTTCGGCCAGGCGGGCCTGATCGTAGCCGCGAGCGTGCACCCAGGTACCGGGCGGGACCGACCGCACCCGCTCCGCCACCCTCGCGACGATGTCCGCGATCGACTGGTTCGGCGGGGTTCCCGCGTCCACCTGCTGGAGCCCGAAGCCGAGGTACATCGGGTGGCAATGGGCGTCGTTGAAGCCTGGGGTGATGGTGCGGCCGCGGAGGTCGATCACCTCGACGCCCCGGCCCATCCACTCGCGGACATCGTCCTCCTGGCCGACCGCGACGATGCGCCCGCCACGAACCGCCACCGCCGTGGCGGCACTCGGGGTGCCCAGCCCGGTCATGACGTGGCCGTTGACGAGCACGATGTCGCCGCTAACGGATCGGTCGTGCTGGGGCGCACCCATGCCGTTGTGCTGATCGCCGGTCTGCATCACGGTGTCTCCCTCCCCGGGTCATGTGTTGGACTCGATGTACAGGCCGCGCGCCGGGATGTTCGGATGGTCGCACTGAAGGCTTGTTCCGGTACCGCCGCGCCGCGTGGGCTGGGCGAATAACAACACACCACCGGGCCAGGGGCAAGAGCCGCGGCGCCGTCGGATCCTCGGCGCGACGAGCGCGATGTACGAATGCCGCCTGGACCGCGCCGCTGGCCGTCGTTCTGCGGATACGGACTCGTGTTCCGAGTTGCACAGCGGTCCCATGACCGAGGTATCGGACAGCAGGTGGTATCCGGAGAGGACGCGACATGCCCAGTCGTGCGCGAGAAGAGCCTGATGGCGTCGCACCCCGCGCAGGTGTCAGGAGGGCTACACGATGGTGAGGTCATGGATCACGTCCCGCGCCGTCGTGCTGCTGATCGCAGCGCTCGCACTCGCAGCTTGCTCCGGCCTGGGCACCGGCGGCGACGGCGAGGGCAGCGCCCCAGCCCCGACCAGCCCGCCTGCAACGGCTACTACCGCGCCAACGGAGGCCGCGACGGCCACGACGCCGACCACACAAGCCCAGTCGACACCGACCACAACGAGCCCAGCCGGCGGTACCGCGACCCCGGCTCCGACGACGACGAGCGCAGCCGGCGGTGCAGCAAGCCCCGGGACGGCCACGGGTGGTGGGGAGGACTACTGCTCCGAGCTTGCCGGCGGCTCGGCGGACAACGATGTCCGCGTGCCGGCCGGGGCGACCTGCACCCTGGAGAATGCCAGGGTTGGTCGCAACGTGTTCCTCGCCCGAGACGCGACGCTCCATGCGCGTGGATCCAGCATCGGTGGCAACGTCACGGCCGAGGGGGCCGCGGCAGTGAATCTCCTCGATGGGACGACGGTTGGCGGCAACATCCGTGTCGAGCGGAGCGGCAGCGTGCAGGTGATCGACGCGCGCGTCAACGGCACGCTCGACCTGGAGCACAACACCGGCAGGATCGCCATCAATAACTCCGTAGTCGACGGCAGCATCGAGATCGAGGAGAACACGGGCGGCGTGGAGATCAGCGGGAACACGGTCGGCGGCAGCGTCGAGATTGAGGAGAACACGGGCGGCGTGGAGATCAGCGGGAACAAGGTCGGCGGCAACCTCGAATGCGAGGAGAATGCACCACCACCCAGCGGCGGCAACAACTCCGTGACCGGCGAGCAGGAGGGCCAGTGCTCCGGTCTGTAACCAGTTCGGGCCGTGAGGACGACCGGCGTTCCGGCACGCGGCGTACGAGCGCTACAGATAACGGATGCGATGGAAGAAGGCGTAGGTCGCCCAGCCCAAGAGCGCGAGCCCGGCGCACAGGGCGATGAACCAGATCGGGTGGCCTGCACCGAAGACATTCCCATCCCGCACGCCGATATTGGATCCGAACAGCCCCGTGACGAGGGACAGCGGCAAGACGATGGTGGACACAATCGTCAGGACGTACACCCGGCGGTTGATCTGGTCCGAGGTGCGGCTGGCCAGGGCGTCCCGCATGGCATCCACACGACTGGCGATCCAGTCGAGCTCGTGGCTGGCTTCGTCGACGTAGTCGATCACCGCGAGCCAGGCATCGGGCTTCTCCTGCGTCAGCCAGTCGAGGTCGAAGCTCCGCAAGCGCAGCAGGAGCGAGCGCAGCGGCGCGGCGTAGCGCTGGAGCTCCAGGACGCGCCGGTGCATCCGGTGGATCCGGGCGGCGGTTCGCGGGTCGGGAGCATCGTCGTCGAAGCGGAAGCGGGCGACATCGCTGTCGAGGTCCAGCACGGCGTCGGCGAGCCACGCCGCTGCCGCCTGCATCACCGAGAGCAGAACGCCATCGACGCTGCGAGGGCCTTTCCCGGCCGCGAGGTCGTCTTGAAGGCGCCGAAGCTCCGGCAGAGCTGTCGCGGCCATGGTGATGATTCGCGCCGACTCGACCCAGACGCGGAGCACCGAGCTGCGGCCAGATGTCGCGTCGGAAACGGGCACGCGCATCAACAGGAGGACCTCCTCGCTGCTGGGGAGCAAGACGCGAGACCACGTCCTGGTGCGCAGGAACGCGACGGGATCGCCCGGTTCCAGCCCGCTGCCGGTCTCCAGCCAGGCGCGGTCGCGCTCGCTGGACTCGGCGAGGCAGATCCAGAGGTCGCCGTCCGTGGGGCGCCAGGCGGCCAATTCATCAGCGTTAAGTCGGCGGGCTCCACCATGCCCGTCCAGGAGCCACGCCGCAGGGTCGTATGCGTCATTGGGAGAGGGTGTGTTCACGGTCTATCCGTTCCTCCACTGATGCCCGTCCGCGATGCCCGTTTGGCTCTGCCGGTCCACGGGCGTGCGACCGGCAGCCCGATGCCCGTACTTCCACCTGGCGGATCGGAACGCGACCGCGCACGTCGGCCCGGTTCGCCTGCGGCGTCCGGACCGGATCCCAGGCGCCGGCCGGATGGCGGAAGACACGACCAAGAATCACCGCATCGCGCTTGCCCGGTCGCGCCGCCGGTGCAGCGACGGCGCCCACACGACCGCGCGGGTGCCGAGGGCGACGAGGCCCGGTGGGCTGCGCTATGCTTCCGTCCGTGCCCCTGCCGGGCGCGGGCGGCGCGGAGCGGGGATGGGGTTGGATCGATCGGGCCAGGAGATCACATGCGAATCCTGCGCGATGTGGCGCTGTCGGAGTTGCTCTGGTATCGGATCGGCGGGACGGCCCGCTACCTGCTGGAAGCGCGCGGGCGGGATGATCTGTGCCGTGCCGTCGAGTGGGTCGCCGCACAGCGCCCGGATCGCGTCTTCGTGATCGGACTGGGATCGAATCTCGTCTTCCCCGACGGTTACTTCGACGGCGCGGTGATCCGGGTCGTGCGCGACGACGGCGGCTCGCTGCGCCACCTGGGTGACGGCCGGGTCGAAGGCTACGGCGGCGAGGTGCTCGACCGCGTGATCCGCTTCGCCTTCGACGAGGGACTGGTGGGCCTGGAGTGGGCCGGGGGCCTGCCTGGCACGCTCGGAGCCGCGGTCCGTGGGAACGTCGGCGCCTTTGGCGGGGAGATGACCGACTGCCTGGAATCGGCCGAGGTCGTCGCCCTTGGAGACTCGGGGGATGCGGTTCGCACGCTGTCCCATGCCGATCTCGCGTTCGCGTATCGGGACAGCTTCGTGAAGCGCGCCGGGAATCTGATCGTTCTCTCCGCCACCCTGGCACTCGAACCGGCCGACCCCGCGCGCCTCGCTACGGCGCGGCAGACGTACGAGGCGAACGTTCGCTACCGCTACAACCGGCACCCGATGGAGCTGCCGAACTGCGGCTCGGTCTTCAAGAACATCCACCGACGGGAGCAGGTTGAACGGGTGCTGGCGGTCTGGCCCGACATCGAAGAGCGCGTGCGGAACGACTGGCACGGCAAGGTGTCGATGGGCTACATCATCTCCCGGCTCGGCCTCGCCGGCTATCAGGTCGGGCGAGCGCGCGTCTCGGAGAAGCACAACAACTTCATCGTGAACCTCGGTGGCGCCCGCGCCGCGGACGTGCGCGCGATCATCCAGCGCATCCAGACGGCTGTCGAGGCCACCTTCGGCTTTGTCCCCGAGGTCGAAATCGAGCTGATCGACTGAGTCCGGGGCAGCCCCAGGGGGGATCTGGCTCCGCGTCCCTATGGGAATCGGAGGTCGATCTCAGCAGGCCGGGCAAGCGGCAGGCCGGTCCTCGGCTTGACATACCGGCTGGTGCGGATGTCATCCTGAGCGGAGCCGCTCGCCGCGACGCAGCGGGCGGCGCAGCGAAGGATGACACGGAGGCGGGACATGGTCTGTACTCGAGAGCAACCCGCCCCCGATGGGTAGTGGCCGACCAGGGCGGCGTCGTCGCTGCCCAGGTCGGCTGCGTTCCCTTACACCGGGTTGGCCGCGATCAGGTTCTCGCAGAAGCGGACGAAGTTGTCGAGCGCGCTTTCGACGAGCTCACGGCCGAATTCGGGTGTGGCCTTGGTGGCGTCGCCGAGCGCACCGTTGCGGGTGAGCTGATCGAAGCGGTAGGGGATGCTGACGTTGTACTTCTGCGCCTCGCGTCGAAACTCCTGGGCCAGCTCCGTCAACTCTCCAGGCGCCAGGGCGTCGCGCTTGACCACGTCGGGCACGAGCTCCATCGCCGTCGCGACCTCGACCTCGCAGGCGTGGCCGGTTACCTCGGAGGTGACGTGGCGCTTAGCGATCTCCGGGTCGGGGAACGAGAAGTAGGAGCAGGCGCCGACGAACGGGACATCCAGCTCCTCGCGGGCCCGAACGGCGGCGATCCCCATTGCGGCGACGTTGCCCCCGTGTCCGTTGACGATCAGGAATCGCTCGAATCCGTGGTGGTGCAGCGACGCGATGACCTCGACCAGCACCTGGATAAACGTCTCGGTCGAAAGGGTGATGGTGCCCGGGAAGTTCATGTGGTGGAACGAGACGCCCCACGGCACGGGCGGGGCGACGGCCACCCGCGGTGCCATGCGGGCCGAGGCGCGGCGGCAGAACTCCGTCGCCGCGGCAATGTCCATCTTCAGCGCCAGATTCGGCCCGTGCTGTTCGTTCGAGCCGATCGGGAGGAGCACCAATTCGACTTGGTCGCGGATCTCCCGAATCTCAGGCCAGGACAGGTCAGCCAGCATCAGTGCACCACTGTCGTTGGCCATCAACGGCTCCTTCCTCTCATATTCATCGTGTGACCGTGCGCCGTTCGAGCTATCCAGCACGCCGGATCTCCTCCAGCGCGGCGGCGAGCCGGTCGATGTCCTCCTCATTGTTGTAGAAGCCGGTGGAGACGCGCGAGCAGGTCGGCGTGTTCAGGTGGCGGATGATGACGCCATACTCCGCGAGTCGTTCGACGACATCGGGCGGCTCAATACCGTCAACGGTGAAGCTCACGAGGCCGGCCATGCACTCCTTCGGGGTGATGACGTTGACCCCGTCGATCGCGGCCAGGCGGTCCCAGGCGTACCGGCCGAGCTGGGCGATGCGGCGGTAGGCCCAGTCGAGACCCACCGTGTCGAGGATGAACTCGACGCTCGTCGCCAGCCCGAGGATCTGCGGGGCGTTCATCCCGCCCACCTCGTAGCGGCGCGCGCCGGCGGCCGGGATGAAGTACCCGCCGTGGTGCTCCAGCGGGCCGCCCATCGACGCGTAGCCCATGATCGTCGGCTGGATCACGTCGAGCGCCTCATCGGAGACGTAGACGCCGCCGGTCCCCTCCGGGCCGCAGAGCCACTTCTGGCCGGGGAAGGCGTAGACGTCGACGCCCGTCGCGGGCAGGTCGACCGGCACCGACCCGGCCGACTGCGCGGCGTCCACGACGACCAGGACATGGTGCCGGTGCGCCATTTCCACGATGTCGGCGAGCGGAAGGACCGCGCCCGTTCCCCAGGTCAGGTGCGAGATGGCGATCATCCGCGTCCGCGGGGTGATGAGCCGCTCGATCTTGCCAACAACGTCGCCGCTGCCGTCGCCCAGCCGGGCCAGGCGGAGCGTAACGCCGAAGCGTCGCGCGACGTTGTAGGCCGGGAGTTGGCCGCCGGGATGCTCGAGGTCGCTGATGATCAGCTCATCGCCCGACCGCCAGTTCAGCCCGAAGATGCCGATGTTCATCCCGTCGGTGGTGTGCCGCGTGAGCGCGATGTTGGCGGGTGAGCAGTTGAAGAGACGGGCCAGGGCAGCGCGGGCACGATCCTTCGTCTCCGCCGCGCGGGTGTAACCATCGCGGAGGATACGACCGTTGTTCAGTTCATCCGCCTGGTACGCCTGCATTGCCTCGATCGTGACGCGCGGCAGCGGGCCGAACGTCCCAGTGTTAAGGTAGGCGTACTGCAAGGTTGCCGGCATTGCCTCACGGATCATCGCGCTCTTGGCCTGATCTTCGACCGCACTCACCGGATGGCCCCCTCTCGTTCGACCTGCGCGATTTGCGCGTAGATGTTTCCGTCCCGCCGCTTCCCCACGGATGCCGGGAGCGGCGAGATGCGATGTACGCTCGTTAGAACACGCAGCAGCCCCATCTCCCACCGGCTGAGACACACGGCGCTTGGTGACAGGCTGCCGTGCGACTATAGGCACGCCCCGCCGCTGGTGTCAACGGGGCGGGGGAGAAATGTCGTTGCGCGCGCTTGCGTACTATTCCGCAGCGTGCTATGATGAGCTCCAGACATCGTTTGTGTTGCAAGATCCTTATAGTCTGCGTGGCGGGTTCTTTTCCTGCCATGGACGGTTCACTTCACCGTGTCCTCAACGGCCTACCTCTGCCCCATACCGGTATGCCGCTCGCGATGTCGTTCGTGTCGAGCGGTACGGATCCGCGGAGTGGCTCACCGTGAGGTGGTGTCGGCCCTCTCCCGATGGCCGTTCTCACGTGTTGGCCCGGGCGCGTGTCGAACCATCCTCGGCGATCCCCCTTGCGTACTCTCGACGGGCGGGTCGAAAGGCTGAGTTCCCAGCTAGCGGGGAGGACTTGTGACAGTCACCACCCAAGCCGCGATACGAATCGATGGTGTTTCGAGAACGTTCGTCTCCAAACGCGGTGAGACGGTACAGGCGCTGGATCACATCTCGTTCGACGTCGACGAAGGTGAATTTGTCAGCATTGTAGGCCCGAGTGGGTGCGGTAAGAGCACGTTGCTCAAGATCATCGCCGGATTGATCCCGCCGAGCGCCGGTCAGGTGTTGATCGGGGGGCAGCCGGTGGCCGGCCCGCGGTCGGACATCGGCTTCGTCTTCCAACAGCCGGTCCTGCTGCCATGGCGGACCGTCAAAGCGAACGTCATGCTCCCGGTCGAAGTGCTCAAGCTGGACCGCCGCGATGGCGAGCGCCGTGCCGCTGACTTGCTGGAAACCGTCGGCTTGTCCAACTTCGCCAATCACTATCCGATGGAGCTATCCGGAGGGATGCAGCAGCGGGTCGGCATCGCTCGCGCGCTCGTCCACGATCCGGTGCTCCTGTTGATGGACGAGCCGTTCGGGGCGCTCGACGCGATGACGCGCGAACACATGACCCTCGAGTTGCTCAGTATCTGGCGTGCCTTCAGGAAGACGGTCCTGTTCGTGACTCACAGCATTGCCGAGGCGGTGTTCCTTGCCGACCGAGTGGTCACGATGACCGCACGCCCTGGCCGAGTCGCGGAGGTGGTGACGATTGACCTTCCCCGACCACGCGACCTCGCGCTGATGAACACCCCGGAGTTCGGCAGATACGTGTCGCACATCCGAGCGCTCCTCAACGCACGCGGTGGACTCGACTGATGGACCGCTCTTGCCAGTCACGGAGGAGGAGGTATGGCGAGTCGTAGCCTCGTAGAGCAGCCCGGACGCGCAGCCTCGCAACGACAGTCCATGCTCCGCCACCGGCCTGAGATCGTTCTGGTTCCGGCAATCTTCATCCTGATCGTGGCTGCCTGGGAACTGCTGGTCAAGCTCCTCGCGGTGCCGATCTACATCCTGCCATCGCCGACGGAGATCTGGCGGGCCTTCCGCGACGGGCTCGTGAGCGGAACGCTCGTCGAGCATACCTTGGTGACGCTCCAGGAAGTACTGGTCGGGTTTGCAGTCGGCAGTGCGGCTGGCCTGGTGGTGGGTGTGCTCGTCACCCGATTCCGCCTGGTGGAGCGGACGGTGTACCCGTATGTCGTGGCCTTCCAAACGGTCCCGAAAGTGGCGCTCGCACCGCTGATCGTGACCTGGTTCGGTTTCGGGATGCTCTCGAAGGTCGTGACGACGGCCCTGATCGCGTTCTTTCCCCTGCTCGTCAATGTGATTGCCGGTCTCCAATCCGTGGATCAGGATCGGATCGACTTGCTGCGCTCGGTCAATGCCAGCGAGTGGCAGATCTTCCGTATGGTGCGCTTCCCGAGTGCGCTGCCCTTCATCTTCGCCGGGCTGGACGTGGCCATCGTCTTCAGCGTTATCGGTGCGATCGTCAGCGAGTTCGTCGGTGCCCGGGCGGGACTCGGCTACCTCATTCAGGTCAACAACTACAACTTGAACGTCTCCGGTACGTTCGCAGTCCTCGTCGTGCTCTCGGTGATGGGCCTCACACTGCACCTGGTGGTTCAGGCGGTCAATCGCAGGGTGGTTTTCTGGCAACGGGACGATAGGGGTTCCGTGGTCGGTGCCTAGGCACCAGCCGGAGGGGTAGCGTGATGCCTCGCTGGGCATGGTGCATTCCCGATTGAGAGTGAGGAGGAGCGGAGATGCTACGGCATGCCCGGACCTCGATGTTGTATTCCCTTCTCTCCCTCGCCCTGCTGTTCGCGGTGGCGTGTGGTGGTGTCGCGGGCAGCGCGGGCGGAACCGAAACCCGTCGAGTCCAGATCCTCCTGGCAGCCCAGGCGTGGAACGTGTCGTTCGCGCCCTGGGTCGTTGCCGAGGAAATGGGCTACTTCGAGGAAGAGGGTATCGAACCTGACTGGGTGATGGTCGCTGGCAGCACCGACGTCACCAAGCAGGTCGCGTCGGGGAGCGGGATGATCGGTGCACCGAGCCCGGAACCGGTCATCATCGGGCACCAGGCAAGCCAGGGCATGCAGATTCGGTACTTCTACACGCTCTACCGGCGGAATATCTATTCGATCGCCGTGCCGGCGGACAGCCCGATTCAAACTCCCGCCGACCTCAAAGGGAAGCGCATCGGCGTGACCAGTATGGGTAGCGCCGGGGTGATCAACATCAAAGCCGTACTGAAAGAGGCCGGCTTGGATCCGGAAGATGCGACCGTTGTCGCTATCGGTGAGTCTGGCCAGGCAGCCGCGGCGGTGCAGAAGGGTGAAGTGGACGCCCTGTCGCTCTGGGACGCCCAGTACGCGATCCTGGAGAACCAGGGGATTGAGCTGCGCTACCTGGACACGCCGAGCCTGCTGAAACTCCCCAGCAACAGCCTCCTGGCGCGGGATGAGGATCTGGAGAAGGATCCGGACCTCTTCGCGCGGGTGGCGCGAGCTGTCGCCAAGGGCACGATCTTCACGCTGGAGAATCCTGACGCGGCTGTTCGGATCGTCTGGAAGCGACACCCTGACACCAAGCCCGCCGGCATGCCCGAGGAAGAAGCGTTCGCTCAGGCCAAGCATGTCCTTGAAGCGCGCTCGGAGCGGCTTTGGTTGGAAGAGGGCGTGACACAGTGGGGATACAGCGATCCGGAGGTATATAAGGCCTTCGTTGACTTCATGGCGGACCAGGGGCTGATCAACGAGCCTGTCAACCCGGAGGACCTGTACACCAACGATCTGCTCAATACCATCAACGACTTCGACGCCGACGCCGTCCGTGAGCAGGCACGGAACTGGTCTGGAGAGGCACTCAACCGGCACGGCCTCCTGGACCGGGAGAGCGCTGAGTGGCGTCGAGCGTTTCTCTCGCGCAGTTGGGGCGAGCCCCTCGCGATCGACGCGCGCGTCCCTCCAGTTGAGTCCGGGTACCCTGCATGATATGCTGGACTTGACGGATGCCAGGGGTGCGCGTGGCGCTGAGAGTGTGGGGATCGCCCCACCAACCCTCCGAACCTGATCTGGGTAATACCAGCGAAGGGACGGCTCCGGGAGGTACAGCGAACCCACCGTACCGCCGCACCGTCGGGTCGGCGGTTTTTTGTCTTGGTCGCCGCCCGGCTTGCGCCGCGCGTCCCTGCGTGACTTGGAAGGAGCAGCCGTGGCGACGAGCCCCATTGCGCCACCCAAGGCTCTGACCATCGCCGGCTCCGACTCCGGGGGCGGCGCTGGGATTCAGGCCGACCTCAAGACTTTCGCTGCGCTCAACGTCTACGGGTCGAGCGTGATCACCGCGATCACGGCGCAGAACACGATCGGTGTCCGCGCGGTCCATGAGATCCCGCCCGAGATCGTGGCGGCGCAGTTGGATGCCGTCATGGAGGATATCGGCGCCGACGCGGCCAAGACCGGCATGCTTGCCTCGGCCGAGATCATCCGCGCGGTGGTCGACGGGGTTCGACGACATAACATCGAGCGCCTGGTGGTCGACCCCGTCATGGTGGCGAAGAGTGGTGACCGGCTGCTCCGCGAGGACGCGGTCGCGGCCATCCGGGATCTCCTGCTCCCAGTTGCCTACGTGGTGACGCCCAACATCCCGGAGGCCGAGGTGCTGACCGGGCGGGAGATTCGTTCGCTGGCGGACATGGAGGAGGCGGCCCGGGCGATCGCCGCGCTGGGTGCGCGATACGTGGTCGTCAAGGGTGGCCACCGCAGTGGCGACGCCATCGACATCGTCTACGACGGCACCACGTTCCAGCGGATCCGCAGCCCACGGGTCGAGACGCGCAACACGCACGGCACCGGCTGCACCTTCTCCGCCGCGATCGCGGCACGGCTGGCGGCGGGAACCTCGGCGCTGGAGGCGATTGCCGAAGCGAAGGACTATCTCTACCAGGCCCTCCTCCATAGCTACACCGTCGGTGCCGGGCACTCGCCGGTCCACCATTTCTACGCGCTTTGGCGCCCACTCGGCGTGCAGGGCGCGGAGGAGGTCGAGTGATGCAGACCGAACCGACCATCGTCGACGCCCCGCTGACGATCGCGGGGAAGACCTTCACCTCCCGCCTGATCCTCGGTACCGGCAAGTACCGGAACACAGAGGAGATGAAGGCCGCAATCGAGGCGTCGGGTTGCGAGATGATCACCGTGGCGCTCCGGCGGATCGACTTCGACGACCCGAAGAGCCGCAGTATCCTGGAGGACATCGACTGGACGCGGTACCAGATCCTCCCCAACACGGCGGGGTGCGCCACGGCGGAGGAGGCGATTCGGGTCGCGCGGCTCGCGCGGTCGATGGGCCTGTCCGATTGGATCAAGCTGGAGGTTATCCCCGACCCGAAGTACCTCCTGCCGGACCCCGTGGGCACGCTGGAGGCGGCGCGCGTGCTGGTGGATGAAGGCTTCGTGGTCCTCCCGTACATCAACGCCGACCCGGTGCTGGCGAAGCGGCTGGAGGAGATCGGCACGGCCACGGTCATGCCGCTGGGATCGCCCATTGGCTCGGGCCAGGGGCTGCCCGACTTCCGCCAGATCCAGATCATCATCGAGCAGGCGAACGTACCGGTGATCGTCGACGCCGGGATCGGCGCGCCGTCGGATGCGGCGCTGGCCATGGAACTTGGGGCGGACGCCTGCCTGATCAACACGGCCATCGCGCAGGCGAAGAACCCGGCGGGGATGGCGCGCGCCATGCGCCTGGGCATCGAGGCGGGCCGGCTGGCGTACCTCTCCGGCCGCATCCCGAAGAAGCCGTACGCGTCCGCCAGCAGCCCGCTGGAGGGAGTGGTGCGCTGACGTGGCGGCGAACCGACGCGCGGACCTACGGGAGCGCCTGCCCGACGCGCTGCGCCTCTACGTGTTGACCGACCGTGGTCTGGCCCGGGGCCGGGATGAGGCGCGGATCGTGGCCGATGCGATCGCGGGCGGCGCGACCGCCATTCAACTGCGCTGGAAACAAGGCCCGCTCTCGGAGGCGCTGCGAATCGGCCGGGAGGTGCGGCAGGTGTGCCATGCCGCCGGGGTGCCGTTCATCGTCAATGACCGGGTCGACCTGGCGCTGGCGCTCGACGCGGATGGGGTCCACGTCGGCGTCGATGACCTTCCCGTGGCCGAGACACGGGCGCTCGTCGGCGACCGGATGATCGTCGGTTACTCTCCGCCGACGGTGGAGGCGGCGCTGGCGGCCGAGCGGGACGGTGCCGACTACCTGGGTGTCGGGCCGATCTATACCACGGGCACCAAAGCCGACGCCGGGGCCGCCGTCGGTGTCGACCATCTGGCCCGCATCGTTAACGCGGTCGGCATCCCGGTCGTCGGGATCGGCGGGATCAACGCGAGCAATGCAACCCCGGTCGTCGCCGCCGGTGCGGTCGGGGTCGCGGTGATCTCAGCGGTCGTGGCGGCCGACGACGTGGAAGCGGCCGCGCGGGCGCTCCGGCAGGCGGTTGAGGCAGGGCTGGGGTCGCGGGCATGAGCCGGACCGTGCCGCGCCTGCACCTCATCAGCGACCGGCGCCACTGCCCGTTGGACCGGTTCCCCGAGGTCGCGCGAGCGGCGGTTCTGGCCGGGTTCGACGCCGTGCACCTGCGAGAGAAGGACCTGCCCGCGGCGGAGGTGATCGAAGCGGCGCGGGCGCTCAACCGGGCCATCGGTGATGAGGCGGGGTTGCTCATCAACGACCGCGTCGATGTGGCCCTCATCGTGGGGGCGGCGGGCGTTCAGCTCGGCGAGACGTCGCTCAGCCCGCGCGACGTGCGTGCGCTCGCCGGGCAGAGCCTGCTCATCGGGCGTTCGGTGCATGACGTCGAGGGGGCCGAGCGCGCTGCGGTTGAAGGTGCCGACTTCGTCATTGCCGGGCACGTCTACGCCACGGGGAGTAAACCGGGCCAGCCGCCGCGCGGCCTCGACTTCCTGGCGGCGATTGTCGCTGCGACGCCGTTACCGGTCATTGCCGTCGGCGGGATCACGCCGGACCGCGTACCCGAGGTCATCGCGGCCGGTGCGCACGGGGTGGCGGTGATCTCCGGGGTGCTGGCTGCTGACGACCCCGGCGAGGCAGCAGCGGCGTACCACCGGGCGCTCGTAGCTGGAGGTTCCGTTCAGGGATGATGGAGATTCGCGTCAACGGGAAGCCGATGCAGGTCGACGGGGTTCGGACCGTCGCCGACTTGCTGAAGCGGCAGGGGATCAAGCCGGTCCTGGTGGCGGTGGAACACAACGGCGCCATCGTGCCGCGCACCGAGTTCGAGACGCGCACGATCGAGCCGGGAGACTCGCTCGAGATCGTCCACTTTGTCGGAGGTGGCTAGGGGTCCGGCGCGTCCAGCGTATCTGGTGCGTCAACGGCCTCCATCGGATCCCAGAGGTGTCGCGCCAGGTCGACCTGGTACTCGTCGACGAAGGTGACCCCCTCATCCTCGAGCAGCGCGCGCATGATGGCCGGGTGGCCCCACGCCCAGCCGCCGGTCAACTCCCCGTTCCGGTTGACAACACGGTGCGCCACGTCGGAGACGTCGGGCGGACAGCGGTGCAGGGCCCAGCCGACCATCCGGGCCGAGCGGGCCGCACCGATCGCCCGGGCGATGCGGCCGTAGGTCGTCACGCGGCCGGGCGGGATCTGCCGGACCACGGCGTAGACGCGTTCGACGAAGTCGGTCCGAGTCGTCGCGGCCGCTCGGCGGTTTCGTCGCTCTTTGTCCGTCCTCTGTCTCCGCTGCATCGCTGGTCGCCCTCGCTGTCCCCTGCCTGCGAATACCGAGCGTGGACGGCGTCATCATACGGCTTGTCCGCGGTTGGGGCGCTGGACTATACTCGCCCCGTTGCGCCTTGCGCGACCATCGTACCCGTTCTTCACCGTCGCGAGTGCGACGCGACGTGGTTCCTCAGGGAGCAGTGGATGCGCCAGTAGCCTTCGTCATGAAGCCGGACCGGCCTCAATGATGAAGGGTGGCGTGTCGTGCTGCACGTCAAGCATCTCTCCAAGTCCTACGGATCACAGGTCATTCTCGACGATGTCTCGTTCGTGGTGAACGCGGGCGAGCGGGTGGGGCTGATCGGCCCGAACGGTGCCGGGAAGACGACGCTGCTCCGCTGCATCGTCGGCGAAGAGGCTCCGGACCGGGGCGAGGTCGTCCGTTCGCCGCGGGACGCTGAGATCGGCTACCTGCCCCAAGCGCTACGGGGTATGGAGGCGCTGACCATCGCTGATGCGGTCGCTGCCGCGCAGCGGGAGTGGGTCGAGGCCGAGCGTGCGCTGGCTGAGTCCGGGGCGCGATTGGCGGACGACGCGAGCGACGCCGCGCTGGCCGCGTATGACGCGGCGCTCGCTCGCTTCGAAGCTCTGGGCGGCTATGACCGCGAACAGCGCGCTGCGGCGATTCTCGCTGGGCTCGGCTTGGGCACGGTGGATGACGAGCGGCCCGTCGCCAGCCTGAGCGGCGGGCAGAAGACACGGCTGGGGGTTGCGCTCCTGCTGCTCCGCGAGCCGGACATGCTGGTGCTGGACGAGCCAACCAACCACCTGGACGTGGAGGCGCTCGTCTGGCTCGAAGGCTTCCTCACCAACTTCCCGGGTGCGGTGCTCGTCGTGTCGCACGACCGGGAGTTCCTCGACCGGACGGTCCAACGCATCCTCTTCCTCGACCCGGAAACGCATCAGGTGCGGTCCTACCCCGGGAACTACACCGCCTTCGCCGCGGCGCGGCAGCAGGAGGCCGAGCAGCAGCGGGAAGCGTGGGTGCGGCAGCAGGAGTACATCAACCGCGTCCGGGGCGACATCGGCCGCCTGAAGGGAGAGGCGCAGGCGATCGAGCGCTCCACCACCCCGCGGCAGCCGGGAGTCCGCGTGCTTGCGCGCAAGAAGGCGGCATTGGCGAAGGCGCGCGAGAAGAAGCTGGAGCGGTTTCTCGAGTCGGACGAGCGGGTGGAAAAACCACGGCCGCGGTGGGGGCTGAAGCTCGACTTCGGTGAGCCGCCGCCGGGCGGGCGCGCGGTCCTGTCGCTGGAGGATGTCGCCTTCGGGTACCCCGGTCAGGCGCCGCTCTTCACGGGCGTCAGCTTCGACGTCCAGCACGGCGACCGGATTGCCGTGGTCGGTCCGAACGGCTCAGGCAAGACCACGCTGCTGCGCCTGATCGAGGGGACGCTGTCGCCGACGGCCGGGACCGTGCGGCTGGGAGCGACCGTGCGCCTCGGGGTGCTGGCTCAGGAACAGGAAACGCTCGACCCGGCGCTCTCGGTGCTGGAAACCGCGCTGCGCGAGCGAGCCATGAGCGAGACGGAGGCGCGAAGCTTCCTGCACTACTTCTTGTTCAGCGGGGACGCGGCGCTGCGGCCTGTTGGGCGGTGCTCGCTGGGCGAACGGGCACGCCTTCAGCTCGCGCTGCTGGTGCTCCGAGGGTGCACGCTCTTACTGCTCGACGAGCCGTTGAACCACCTGGACATCGAGGGGCGGGAGCACTTCGCCGCCGCGCTGGAGGCCTACGGCGGGACGGTGTTCGCGGTGGTCCATGACCGGGCGTTCCTCCGCACGTTCGGCGGGCGCATCGTGGCGCTGGAGCGCGGGACGGCCTGCGTCTACCCCGGCTACGAGGAGTACCTGGAGGCGGGCGCCTGGTAGGGGATCGATTGGTTTGTTCGACGTGACGCGCGCCCCGGGAGTAGAATGGGGTTGTAGCATGGTCTGCATTGCGACCACGATTGAAGCGAACAACGGGGGTTCCCGCTCATGCGGAAGTTTCTGAGCAAGATCTTCGGTGACTCAAACGAGCGCGCGCTCAAAGAGCTCAGCGCCGATGTTGCCGAGATCAACGAGCTAGAACCGGAGTTTGAGCGACTCAGCAACGAGCAACTTCGAGCCAAGACCGAGGAGTTCCGCGAGCGGCTGAGCGCCGGCGAGACCCTGGACGATCTGCTGCCGGAGGCATTTGCCGCGGTGCGTGAGGCGGCCAAGCGGACGCTGGGGCAGCGTCACTACGATGTCCAGCTCATGGCCGGCATCGTCCTCCACCAGGGCAAGATCGCCGAGATGAAGACCGGCGAGGGTAAGACGCTGGTCGCCACGCTCCCGTTGTACCTGAACGCGCTCACGGGCAAGGGCGCGCATTTGGTCACGCCCAACGACTACCTGTCGCGGGTGGGCGGCGGTTGGATGGGGCCGATCTATCACCTGCTCGGCGTCTCGGTCGGCGTGATCACACACGAGGCCGCCGCGATCTACGATCCGGAGTACACCTCGCCCGAGCCCAGCCCGGACGACCGGCTCAACCACTGGCGGCCGGTCTCACGTCGCGAGGCGTATCTGGCCGATATCACTTACGGGACGAACCACGAGTTCGGCTTCGACTACCTGCGGGACAACCTGGTTATCTCGGCCGACGATCAGGTGCAGCGGCCGCTGCACTACGCTATCGTGGATGAGGTCGACAACATCCTCATCGACGAGGCGCGCACTCCGCTGATCATTTCCGGCCAGTCGCAGGACACGCCGGACCGCTACTACCAGTTCGCCAAGATCGTGCGGCAGCTCCGTGAGGGGGTCCACTACGAGGTCAACTTCAAGGACCGCACGGTGACCCTGACTGATGCCGGTATCGACAAGGTCGAGCGGCTGCTCGGCATCCCGGAGGGCCAGAGCCTCTACGACGACCGTTACTATGAGTACACCGCGTACCTGGAGCAGGCGCTGAAGGCGCAGGCGCTCTTCCAGCGTGACCGCGACTACATCGTCCGCGACGGCGAGGTCATCATCGTCGATGAATTCACCGGCCGGATGATGCTCGGCCGCCGCTACAGCGAGGGTCTCCACCAGGCGATCGAGGCCAAGGAGGGTGTCCGCGTCCAGCGCGAGACGGTCACTCAGGCCACGATCACCTTCCAGAACTACTTCCGCATGTACGAGAAGCTGGCTGGGATGACCGGCACGGCGGCGACGGAGGCGGAAGAGTTCGCCACGATCTACAACCTCGATGTGGTGGTCATTCCGACCCACCGCCCGATGATCCGCATCGACTACCCGGATCAGGTGTACCGGACCGAGGAGGCCAAGTTCCGCGCGGTCGTGCGCGAGATCCAGGAGATGCACGCGATCGGTCGGCCGGTCCTGGTCGGTACGACCTCGATCGAGAAGAGCGAGCGCCTCTCGAACATGTTGAAGCGGGTGGGGATCAAGCACGAGGTCCTCAACGCCAAGCACCACGAGCGGGAGGCCGCGATCGTGGCGCAGGCCGGGCAGCGCGGCGCGGTGACGATCGCGACGAACATGGCCGGTCGCGGCACCGACATCATCCTCGGCCCGGGCGTGAAAGAACTCGGCGGGCTACACATTATCGGCACCGAGCGGCACGAGGCGCGCCGGATCGACAACCAGTTGCGCGGTCGTGCCGGACGCCAGGGCGATCCCGGCTCCAGCCGCTTCTTCCTGTCGCTCGAGGACGACCTGCTGCGGCGGGTTGGCTCCGACCGGGTCACCGGACTGATGGAGAAGCTCGGCATCGAAGACGACATGCCGATCGAGCACCCGCTCATCACCAAGACCATCGAGAGCGCCCAGACCAAGGTCGAGGGGTACAACTTCGACCTGCGGAAGCACCTCGTTGAGTACGACGACGTGATGAACCGCCACCGCGAGGTCATCTACGCCATGCGGGGGCGGATCATCCGGGGTGAGAACCTGAAGGAGCAGGTGCTCGACATCATCGGCCGTCAGATCGAGGTGCTCGTCAGCGCCCACTGGCCGGATGACCGTCACGCCGAGCCGGACTACGAGGGGATCATCAATTCGTTCCGCGGCATCGTCGGGCCGCACGTGGAGATCTCGGTCCGCGACCTGGAGGACCGCCCGCGGGACGAGGTCATCGAACTGCTCACCGAGAAGGCCGAGGAAGAGTACGAGCTGCGGGAGAAGCAGAACGGCCCCGAGGTCCAGCGCACTATCGAGCGGCTGGTGATGCTCCAGGTGATTGACCGGCTCTGGGTCGAGCACCTGACGACGATGGACGACATGCGGCAGAGCATCGGCCTTCAGGCCTACGCGCAGCGCGACCCGCTGGTCGAGTACAAGACGCAGGGCTTCCACATGTTCGAGGCGCTGCTGCAGAACATTGAGTACGACGTGGCGCACCTGGTGTACCAGGCGCGCTTGCAGCCCGCACTGCTGCGGCCGGTGATGCAGCCCGGCGTCACAAACCAGCCGACCGACGGCGGCGCGCAGCCGCGGCGAGTCAAGGAGAAGGTCGGCCGCAACGACCCGTGCCCGTGTGGCAGCGGCAAGAAGTACAAGAACTGCCACGGCGCGCCGGAAGCCGTCCGTCGCGCCGCCGCGGCGCGGGGCTAGCGCAGGCAACCAGGACAAGCAGCGAATCGCGGCGGGGAAACCCCCGCCGCGATTTGTGTTTATTCGGCGCGTCCCCATAGCCTGTCTCGGGAACCGGACCTCACTGTTCACGACCATGCGGTCAGTCTGCTTCGAGCGCACTACACTCCGTGCCCAGGTGCTGCCTGCCGTCGATAGCGCCCGTTGACCGGTCGGGAATATCGCCGCTACACTGCCTGCCGGATCAGAAATCTCATACGCACGTCGTCGCTCCTCGTGGCACTTGTCGGGTTTGAACCGGGGCTGAGCGCGTCGCCGCTCGGCGGTGGACCGGGTCACCGAAGTGCTCTACCATGGATCCACCGGACGCGACTGACACAGATCACGGGAGGGACGCGGATGCTGGGGCCGACGTTGACGGTCAACGCTGTTTTCGACCGAGCGGCGCGGATGTTCCCGAATCAGGCGATCGTGGAGCGCGTCGATGACGGGAGCGTCCGCTACACCACGTACCGCGACACTCTGGGGCGGGCCGCGCAACTGGCGGCGGGGCTGCGGCGCGCCGGGTTACGCCAGGGGGATCGGGTTGCGACCCTGTTGTGGAACCGCACTGCTCACCTCGAGGCGTACTACGCCATCCCGGCGGTTGGCGGGGTTATCCATACGCTGAATCTGCGGCTGAACCCGCCCGACCTCGCGCAGATCGTGAACCACGCCGAGGACCGGTTCCTGATCGTGGACGCGTCGCTCCTCCCCGTGTTCGAGGCCTTCCGCGACGGCGTCCGGCTGGAGCGGGTGTTCGTCGTCGGGGAGCCGCCCGACGGCGCGGGCTACGAGCGATACGACGGTCTGCTCACCGCCGGGAGTGCCGATATCGGCCGAGAACGGATGGCTCCCGACACGCCCGCGTTCCTCTGCTACACCTCGGGCACGACGGGCCGGCCGAAGGGCGTGCTCTGGACGCACGGCCAGCTTGCGATGGCCTCCCTGGCGCTGACGTCGACCATCTCGTTCGCCATCAGCCGCGACGACTGCATCCTGATGTCGGTGCCGATGTTCCACGTCGCCGGTTGGGCGCTGCCGTATGCGGCACTGCTGGTTGGCTCGCGCGTCGTGATGCCGGGTCCGCGACCTCAGGCGCGGGACATGCTCGACCTCATGTCCGGCGAGCAAGCGACCTTCGCTGCCGGCGTCCCGACCGTCTGGCACGACATCGCGAACTTGATGGAGGCGAAGCCGGGGCACTGGTCCTTGTCGCCGCGGCTGCGGGCCGTCCTCGGTGGCAGCGCGGCGCCCGAGGCGCTGCTGCGACGGCTGGAGCGGCTTGGTATGACGGCCATCCACGGGTGGGGCATGACCGAGGTGCTGCTTGGATTCCAGGCACATGTCAAGCTCGATCAGTTCCCGCCAGAGGAGCGCTACACCTGGCTTGCGAAGCAGGGACTGCCGGCTCCCTTCGTCGAAGCACGCGTCGTCGGCGAGGACGGCCAGGAGGCGCCGTGGGACGGGAAGAGCGTCGGCGAGTTGCAAGTCCGCGGTCCCTGGATCGCGACGAGCTACTACCTGGGGGAGAGTGCCGAATCGTTCCACGACGGCTGGCTGGCGACGGGCGACGTGGCGGTCATCGACGAAGAGGGCTACATCAAGATCGTGGACCGGGCGAAGGATCTGATCAAGTCGGGCGGCGAATGGATCAGCTCGCTCGAGCTTGAAGCGGCCCTGGTGGCTCACCCCGCCGTCGAGGAAGCGGCGGTGATCGGCGTGCCGCACGAGCGGTGGCAGGAGCGGCCGGTCGCGCTCGTGGTCCTGCGGCAGGGGCAGCAGGCGACTGCCGAGGAGCTGCGTGCATTTCTGGCGGAGCGATTCGTCAAGTGGTGGCTGCCGGACAAGATCATCTTTGTGGACGAGCTCGCCAAGACGTCGACCGGGAAGCTCGCGAAGGCGGAGCTCCGCGCACGGTATCGAGATCAGGTGTGGGAGGAGGAGGCGTGATTCGTCGAGTCGGGATCGTCGGTGCCGGATCGATGGGTGGTGCGATCGCGGGGGTGGTCGCATCGGCCGGTCTCGAGGTCGTACTGCTCGATGTACGTGGCGACGACGAGCCGAACGCACCCGCGCGGCGTGGACTGGAACGCGCGGTGGCCAACCGGGCGTTCCTGGATCCGGACGCCGTGGAGCGCGTGACGGTAGGAAACACCGACGAGCACCTCTCACTGCTGGCAGACTGCGACTGGATCCTCGAGGCGATTGTTGAGGATCGGGAGGTCAAGCGGGCGTTCTTCCGGTCCCTGGTGGACGTCGTCCGTTCCGACGCGCTCATCACCACGAACACGTCCACCTTCGCGCTGGCGTCGCTCCTTCCCGACGAGGCGGCCTCCTGGCGCGAGCGCTTCTTCGCCACCCATTTCTTCAACCCGCCGCGCGCGCTGCTGCTGACCGAGGTCGCGTGCCTGCCGGAGGCCGACCGACCCCGCTTCGACTGGTTTGTCCGCTTCCTGGAGCGCCAGCTCGGCCGCCGCGCGCTTGTGGTCCGCGACAGCCCCGGCTTCGTTGCCAATCGGTTCGGCATCTACTCGCTGGTGCTCGCCATCCGGCTGACCGGCGAGCTCGGGCTGACCGTGGAGGAGGTCGATGCCCTGACCGGGCCGCTGCTCGGTCGGCCGCGCTCCGCGACGTTCCGCACCATCGACCTGACGGGCCTGGACATCCTGGTGCTGGGTACCGGGAGCTTGCAGGAGTCCACCGGCGACGACTACTCACTGCCGCCCTGGGTCAGGCGGCTGTTCGACGAAGGACACCTCGGGGACAAGACGGGCGGTGGATTCTTCCGTCGCGATGGTGACAACCAGCTCTCGCTCGATATCGAGACCGGCACCTATCGCCCGTATCGTGAGCCGGAGATCCCAGGCTTGGCGGAAGTGTTGAGCCAGCCCTTCCCCGAGCGGCTCAAGGCCGCGATCCGCCTGCCTGATCCGTACGGCTCCTACGTCCGCGCCCTGCTCGGAGGGACTTATCGCTACGTCCTCGACAAGACACCGGACGTCGCGGTGGACCTTCCGGCCGTCGACCGGGCGCTGGAGTGGGGCTTCGGCTGGGCGGCTGGTCCGTATCGCCAGATGAGCTCCCTCGGTCCCGACCTGGCCGCCGAGCTCGTCGCGAGCGCGGACCAGGGTGAGCCCCACCTGCTCGCGCGGGCACGGCGGCACGGTGGCTTCTATCCCGACGGGGGCGCGCTGGGCATCGCCAGCGACGCCGTCATTCCGCTCGATACCGTCTCGACTGCCGGGCGGGATCGACAGGCACGGGCCTGGGCGGAGCTGGAGCGGCGCGGGATCCACGATTTGGGCGACGGAGTGGTCGCCGTTCGTGTGCCGGCAATCGACCAGCTTCCGGAACTCATCGCCTCGGCAACCCGCGAGACGTGGCCGCAGGCGCTCGCGCTTGTCCCGCGCATGGAGGGCCTTGGCTATCCATACGGCCGGATGCTGGAGCTCGCCGAGTCGGGCGACTGGCACGGTGTCGAGGACGTCATCGCCGGGGTGCGGCGCGGGTTCCTGGCACTTGCTGAGTCCGGCTTGCCGATCGTCGTCGTGCTCGACGGGCAGGTGCGCGGGGCCGCGACGACCGTCGCGCTGTGGGCGGACCGGACGGTGGCCTACGTCACCAGCGTCCTCGGTTTCCCCGAGCTGGGAGCCGGGTTGCTGCCACTCGGCGCCGTGACCGGTCTGCTGGCTCGCGGGGACATGATTCCCGGGAACTCCGAAGGAGACGCCACTGCTGGGAATGGACGTCCCGCGCAGGACGTCGACGGCCTTCAGTGGTTCAGCACGGCGACGGCTACGTCGATCCTATCGGCGGCGCGGGCGCAGCGCCTGGGGGTGCTGGCGTCCGGCGATGTGGTCAGTCTGAACCGCGACGGTCTGCTGGACGTGGCTCGCGCGGTGGGCTCGACGCTGGCAAGCAGCGTCCGCGCGCGGCCGGTGAACCTCCCGGCGCTGGACGAGCGTGGTGTGGCGAGCCTCCGCGCACGTGTCGCGCAGATCGCCGAGCATGCCGGCCTCCCGAGCGCCATCGGAGAGGTCTGGGCGCAGGCTGTCACCAACGTCGCGGGCGGCATCCCCATCGCCGACGCGCTGGCGTACGAGGGAGAGGCGTGGGCGAAAGCGCTCCGCGACGGCGAGGTGCGCGCGCGGCTGCAAACGGTGGTGCGCGAGGCCACGGCACGTCGACGGTAGCACGGGCTCATGGAGCGGAAGCGAGTGATGGAGACGATCCTGACCGAGCGAACGGGTCACGTCCTCGTTCTTCGACTGAATCGGCCCGAGAAACTGAACGCGATCAATCCCCAGATGATGCGCGAGATTGCCGGCGCGCTGGAGAACGCACGTGCCGACGACGAGGTGCGTGTCGTGGTGCTGACCGGTAGCGAGCGAGCGTTCTCCGTCGGCGCCGACGTCGACGTCTTCGCGAACGTGACGTCCCGGGACTTGACGGGCGCAAGCTCGGATCGGCCGCAGTGGGCGACGATCTGGGGTTTCGACAAGCCGATAATCGCCGCCGTGTCGGGCTACGTCTTCGGTGGCGGCTTCGAGTTGGCGCTCGCGTGTGACCTCATCGTGGCGTCGGAGACGGCCCGCTTTGCCAGCCCGGAAATTCGCCTCGGGCTGATCCCCGGCGCAGGCGGAACCCAGCACTTGGCCCGGCGGTTGAGCAAGCCGCTCGCGATGGAGCTGGTGTTGACCGGCCGAGAGGTCTCCGCCGACGAGGCGCTGCGTCTGGGACTGGTGAACCGCGTCGTTCCGGTGGACCGGTACGTCGATGAGGCGATGGCCCTTGCGAACGAGATCGCCGGCTACTCGCCCGCGGCGACGCGGGCCGCCAAGGCAGCGGTCAAGCTCGGTCGGGAAATGCCCTGGGACGCCGGGGTGGCGTTCGAGCGCGAGCACTTCCTGCGCGTCTTCGAGACGGAAGAGGCTCAGGGCGCGATCCGGTCGTTCCTCGAACGACGCCAGCGGCGATCGTCCTGACCGCGGAGCGGATTGCGCGTGGGGAGGGCCACGGCAAAAAGCGGACTATCCATGAGATCGCCGACAGCCCCTCTGCCGATGGGCTGGCCCTCCTCCGCGGCCATGTGAACGACCGGACGGAATCCGCCCGCCCCAGTAGATTCTCAGCGCATTCGTGGGAACCTACTGGGGCCGGTGCCTGATCGATCGGACCAGACACGTTCGGCACTCCCAAGGGCTCGCGGCAGCGGAGTGGGCCACGCCGCCGGGTCAGTCGCGAAGCTCGGGGTGGGCAGCGTCGAGGTAGGCCAGCATTGCGTGACCACCCAGGAGCGCCGGAACCATGTCGCACAGCGCTTCCGCTGCCTGCCGGGCGGCGTCGTCGGTGATC
Organism: Sphaerobacter sp.; assembly: GCF_019683595.1. Lineage (GTDB taxonomy): Bacteria > Chloroflexota > Chloroflexia > Thermomicrobiales > Thermomicrobiaceae > Sphaerobacter. The sequence continues at coordinate 24,957 of NZ_JADGHZ010000019.1, forward strand.
CCGGCGAAAGCGTCGATGGGGTACAGCAGGTCGGTCGTCTCCGGGCTCACCAGGCCGGTGCGGCTCTGCCGCCAGACCCAGCGGCGCGTCCGGATATCGGTGCCGTGGGCGTAGACGATCTCGCCCTGGTCGGGTGTCTCGTCCGGCGCGTCCCCCATCGGGCGGAACACGTCGTCCGGCCCGGCAAGCCGGACGGTGATTCCGTCGGGTGCGGTGCCGAGGTCGTGCGCGCCGATGGGGACGAGGTAGGTGAGGGATGCGGCGTTGCCCAGGTCGACGGCTGGGTTGATGCTCGGGATGCTTCCGGTCTTCACCACGCGACGCACGAGGGCCTCGATGGAGCTGAGGTATTTGCTCGGAGTCCAGCCGCGGGCGCCGAAGACGTCGCGCCAGACCGCGATCTCCGGCGCCGACTTGGGATCGCGGCCGTCGAAGCTCTCGCGGACCGCGGCCGTCGCCTCCGCCAGCCGCGCGGCTGCCGCCGCGGCGCCGCGGCGGTTGTCGATCCCGCGCACGACCACGGCGTAGAACCGGGCCGTGGGGACCAGGTTGAAGATTTCGGGGTCGATGCGGAAGACCGGTGCAGCCACGCTAGACCTCCTGGACGGTGTCCTCGGTCGCCGCCGTCTGCTGTTGCTGCTGTTGGGCACGGACCGCGCTGAGGAACTGGTAGACGGCTGTCTGCAACGCGGACTCCGGCAGGGCGCCTACGTGGATATTGACGAGCTGGCCCTGCCAGAAGAACGCCAGGGTCGGGATCCCTTGCACCCGGTACCGCATCGCCAGCGACGGCTCCTGGTCGACATTCACCTTCACGAACCGCACCAGACCGCGGTACTGCTCGGCGAGCCGTTCGAAGACCGGCGCCATCATCTTGCAGGGGCCGCACCAGGGTGCCCAGAAGTCGACGACGACCGGGATGTCCGCCTGCAGGACCTGGGCGTCGAACGTAGCCGTCGTGACCTCGATGACCGCGTTCTTCGCCGCTTCCTCCGCCGCCTTGGCCGCGGCCCGCTCTTCCTTGCGCTTGGCCAGCGCCTCGGCGGCTTCGGCCTCGGTCATCTCGCCAAGGGTACGCGCCTTGAGGACCTCAAACTCGTCCGGGTCCGGGGTGTAGCGGATCGCGTAGCGGTCGCAGAAGTTGACGCAGGGACCGGGGCAGGTGCCGCAGAGGGTGCTGTCGATGACCACCTGCTCGGTGGCGGCATCGAAGAAGAACGCCTGCTCCGGGCAGCGCCGGGCCGGGAAGCATCCGGCGAAGTTTCGATCACAGACGCTGGGATCGATTACGGCAGGCATCGAGTTGCGTGCTCCTTTCGTCACCCAAGCAGTGTCATACGTCATGCGTCATACGTCATACGTGATGCGTGTTGCGTATTCCGTGTTGCGTTCCCCTCACCCCCGACCCCTCTCCCACAAGGGGAGAGGGGAGGAACACACAATACGCAAAACGCGTCACGTATGACGCATGACGTATGACGTGTGACGCATCACGCATCACGCCGACGCGATGACCGGATTTGCTGCGGCGAGGTGCTCGTAGACCCCGAGCACTGCCGAGGTGATCGTCTGCCACGAGAAGTGGACGGCCGCCTGACGTGCACCGACCTGCATGCGGGATCGCAGATCGTGGTCGATCAGCACGCGGCGCAGGGCCGCGGCCAGCGCGGCGGGGTCGGAGTGCGGGACGAGCAGGCCGGAGATGTCGTCCTCGATGGTGAACCGCAACCCGCCGACGCGGGAGGCCACGATCGGGGTGCCGCAGGCCATCGCCTCGACGGCCACCAGCCCGAACGACTCGTAGCGCGAAGGGACGGCGCAGACATCCACCGCGTTGTAGTAGAGCGGCAGCCGCTCGCGGGGCTGGGCGCCGTGAAAGAGGACGTAGTCCGAGAGGCCGAGCGCTTCGGCCCGGGCGGCCAGCCGTTGCAGGTCGGCGTCCATCGTCGAGCCGTGGTCGTCGATCTGGATCAACCCGCCGACGAAGACGAGCCTGGGCGCTGGTCCCTCCCACTCATGGTCGTGGACGAGGCGCCGGAAGGCGTCGAAGAGGGTGTCGATCCCCTTCACCGGGTCGATGCGGCCGACGAAGAGGACGAGGGGACCATCCGGCAGGCCGAGACGGTGACGCGCGGCGTAGCCGTCCGCGGGGCGGAACCGCTCCAGGTCGACGCCCGGCGGAACGGTGTGGATGCGTGCCGGGTCCGCGCCGAGCCGGTGGATCATCTCTTCGCGCTCATCGGGGTTGGCCGAGATGATGGCATCGGCCAGGTCCACGAGACGGCGCTCCACCTGGAGACGGAGGGTGGTTTCGCGGTGCTCATCTTGAGCCACGGCGTTCTTCAGGTGGGCCAGCGTGTGGAACATCAAGACGAGCGGCGCGTCGATGTAGCGGCGAAGCAGGTGGCCGGCCCAGCCTGACAGCCAATAGTGGGCGTGGATGGCGTCGTAGCGGAGCCCCTCGCTGATGGCGAGGTAGGCGACGTCGCTCGCGAACTCCGGGAGATAGCAGAACAAGGAGTCCTTGTCGATTGGGTGAGGCGGGCCAGCCTCCACCTGGATCAGGCGCATACCCTCCATGATGGGCGTGATCTGCGGGGAGAGTCGATCCGTGCGCCGGGTATAGATGTCGACGGCAACGCCTCGTTCGACGAGGTGCCGGCTCAGCTCCCGCACGTAGACGTTCATGCCGCCCGCGTCTCGCCCGCCGAACATGGCGAAGGGAGACGTGTGGACCGAGATCATCGCAACCCGCTCCACGTGCGGAGGCACGAAGAGCGGTGATGTGATTTGCTGTGCGCTTTGCACCCGCGTGTACTACCTTCCCCCGGCCCCACTTGACCCATGATGCTGGCCGACCTGGCCGCCCGGACCCACGTCATAAATCCCGGACAGCTTCGCAGTGCCGTCCTCGCGCGCTCCCACGCTGCGGCGTGTCATCACCGCAGAGCGACCCGAGCCTCGTAAGTCGGCACTGCTAGCATACAACGTCGCGACAAGTCGGCGCATTCCCGCCCCGGTGTGGACCGGTGGGGCGCTTAGGACGCGCCCTGGGCGGGAGGTCAATGGGTCGAACGAGTGCAGGCGGTTCACATGTGGTGGGTGAGCGGTACGAGCGTGTGCCTGGGGCTGATGGAGTGTGCCGAATTCGAGGGGTGTATGGGGGCTGCGCGTGCCCGGTGGTACTGGAGTTTGACGAGTTCGTTGGATGTTCGCTGCTCGGCGCGTGCGCGGGGCTGAAGCCGCCGGGCTGACAAGGAAAGCCGGCTCATGCCGGCTGGAGCGACGCAGGACTGGCGCCTCGGCATGATGGACTCCGCCGCTCGGCACGGTCCACGACGCGGGGATCCTCACGCCACCAACCCCCGGGCACGGGCCGCGCCCGTACACTCCAACACCTCGTCAAACTGGGCCACCCCCTGGGCGCGTGCCCCCGCACGGGGATCCGTTCACGACCCATCGCGGAGACGGTCGGGGTCGCACGAGACCGTTGAGGCGGGCTCGGGACGAAGCGGCAGGCAGACGGGAGGATGTCGGCAATTGCGGGGGAAGCCGCGCATCTCTCGGCACGGATTTGCCTGTGGGTAGCCCCGCTGTTTGTGTGGCGGATGTCTCAGCGCGTTGAGCCGGCATCGGTTGTCAGCCGCCGGGAACCGGGTGGCGAGGATGTCGGGGAGGCATCCGGGCGCTCCGGCTCCCGACGGTCGCAGCTCGACACTTATGCGAGGTCGGGCTGGATGACCCCGTAGAGCCCGTCACGGCGACGGTAGAGCACGTTGATCTCAGCCAGATCGGGGTTGAAGAAGACGAAGAAGTCGTGGCCGAGGAGCTCCATCTGTTCGATGGCCTCTTCCTCGCTCATCGGCTGAATCTTGAAGCGCTTGCGCCGCACCAGCAGTTCGGTCGGGGTCTCTTCTTCGTCAGCGACGTCGAGGCCGTCAAGCGTGCCGGCTGGGAGCAACTCACCGGCTTCGGCTGCCATCTGGGCCTGGCGGCGGCGGTAGAAGACGCGCTTGTCACGGAAACGGCGGATCTGTCGCTCCATGCGCTCGATGGCGAGGTCGATGGCGACGTGGATGTCGCGGTTCTTCTCCTCGGTGCGGAGGATGGCGTCCTTGGTGGCGATCGTGAACTGGGCCACCATCTGCTCACCGCCGGTGCGGTTCCGCTCCGAGCGGATCTCGAACTTGGCGTCGGTCACTTTCTGGTCGATCTTGTCGAGGCGTTGCAGGCGGGTTTGGATATATTCCTGGAGGGCGTCGGTGAGGCGTAGGTTCCGGGATTTGATCTGGACGTCCACGGCGGCCTCCTTCGCGGTTCCGCTCGAGCCGTTGGCCGGTGCAGCAGGTCCTGCTCCACCGGCCTGATGCACGGCGCCCGCGGAGGGACTCGAACCCCCGACCACAGGGCTTAGGACGCCCCGGCTCTATCCGCTGAGCTACGCGGGCACGGCCACGCCGCGACGCGGACTACATTGTAAGTTTACCCGCTTGCAGCCGTCCTTTCCAGCGGGGGCCACGCTGCCGTTCCCGTCACAGGTGCCCCTCAACTCCGCCACTTGACACCTGCTCTGACACGCTACTAGAATGGGCACTATTCGCGGAACGCGCATGTCACTGCCTCGTTTTCGCATGCTTCTTCAGCACAAGCTGGCTGTCTGGTGGAATGCGGTTCGTGCGACGCAGATCGGGTAGATGGGCTGTGTGAGGAGGTGGACCCACGCTCGAAGCGATCGAACCGCTGCTTGCACCGCCCGGGCGCGAGTATCGGGTGTGCCTCCAGCGAGCATCGTGGCGTCGAACTAGCTGAGGAGGAGATCGTTCCATGCGTAGCCGCGACGTCGACGAGTTGTTTGCGGAGATCCGGGCCGGTCGACTCAATCGCCGCGAGGTGCTCAGGCGTGGTGCCGCACTCGGTCTTGGCGCGCCGGTGCTGGCGTCGCTCCTTGCCGCTTGCGGAGGCGGGGGCGGGGGTACGAGCGAAACGGCGGTGCCCACCACCGGTGGAGGTGCGGCCCAGCAGACCCCGAGCGGGAGCCCTGGTACCGCACCGGCCGGCCAGCGTGGGCAGGGTGGCCTGCTGAAGCTCCTTTGGTGGCAAGCTCCGACGATCCTCAACCCTCATCTGGCGCAGGGCACGAAGGACTTCGATGCCGCCGCGGTGGTGCTTGAGCCGCTGGCTGACATCGACATCAACGCCCAGTTGGTGCCCAAGCTGGCTGCCGAGATCCCCAGTCTCGAGAACGGGGGTGTCGCGGAAGATGGGCTGAGCGTGACCTGGCGGCTCAAGGAAGGGGTCGTCTGGTCGGACGGCGAGCCGTTCACCTCCGCCGACGTGAAGTTCACGTACGACTACGTCATCAACGAGCAAACGACCGCAACCACGGTGAGCTACTACCGGGGTATCGAGTCGATCGAGACCCCCGACGACTACACGGTGGTGATCCACTTCACCGATCCGACGCCGGGCTGGTTCAACGTCTTCGTCGGCCCCTATGGGATGATCCTTCCGGAACACGTTCTTCGCGACTACGTCGGGGAAGAGGCGCGAAACGCTCCGTTCAACCTGATGCCGATCGGCACCGGGCCCTTCAAGGTCGACGAATTCCGCCCGGGCGACGTCGTCCTCTACTCCGTGAACGACAACTACCGCGAGGAGGGGAAGCCATTCTTCGCTCAGGTGGAGTTGAAGGGTGGCGGCGACGCGACCAGCGCGGCCCGCGCCGCGATCCAGACAGGCGAAGTGGACTTTGCCTGGAACCTGCAAGTGCAGGAGCAGGTGCTGGCGTCGCTGGAGGCGGAAGGCGAGGGTATCGCGTCGGTGACGCCCGGCAACAGCGTCGAGCGAATCTTGGTCAACCTGTCCGACCCACGGACCGAGGTCAACGGTGAGCGCTCCCACCTGGGCACGCCCCACCCGTGGCAGTCGGACCTTGCCGTGCGCCAGGCGTACGCGCTGGCCGTGCAGCGGGACGTGATCGCCGAGCAGCTCTACGGGCGCGGTGGGGAAGCGACCCCCAACGTCCTCGTCGCGCCGCCGAAGTTCGTCTCCCAGAACACGTCGTGGCGGTTTGACCTGGAGGAAGCCGGACGCCTGCTCGACGAGGCGGGATGGGTACGGGGACCGGACGGCATCCGCGCTAAGGACGGCGTCCGGATGGAGATCGTCTACCAGACGACGGTGAACCCGGTGCGTCAGCAGACACAGGAGATCGTCAAGGCTGCGTTCGAGCAGCTTGGCATCTCCGTGCAGCTCAAGTCGATCGAGTCGGGCGTCTTCTTCTCGTCCGAAGCCGGCAATCCGGATACCGCAGCGCACTTCTACGCCGACCTGGAGATGTTCACCAACAACCCCAGTTCGCCGTATCCCCTCGATTACATGGCGTCGTGGTGGGGTGACCCGAGCAACATCGCCCAGAAGGACAACAACTGGTCCGGCAACAATTACGAGCGCTGGCAGAACGACGAGTACGACCAGCTCTACCAGCAGGCCAACACCGAGCTTGACGAACAGCGCCAGGTCGAGCTCATCACGCGTATGAATGAACTCGTCGTCACCGACGTGGCGTCTATCCCGCTGGTCCAGCGCAACAACGTTCAGGGGCAGGCCAAGAATCTGTCCGGTCTGGAACTGTCACCCTGGACGTCGAACTTGTGGAACATCGCGAACTGGGTGCGCACCGAGGGGTGAGCGAGCGGTTCCGGCAGCAGCGATCGGCTCCGGTTCGCCCGGCCGGGCGGAGCGATCGCGGGCCACGTAGTGCGCGTCCCGGCCAACCCGTGGCGACCCCGTCGTACGCGCTCGACGAAACTGAACCGGCATGTGAGTAGACGAGAAGCCCGTAATCCGCTATCCTGAACAGCGACGTTTTCAGTGGAACCTGTTCTACGGTCTGTGCTTGGTGCCGATGTGGCCCGGCCGCGTAGAAATTGACGATTAATGCGGTGTCCAGGGCGTCGGCCTGTGTGGCTGGGTTGAGCCGCTGAGCGGCGGTTCCTGTGGCAAGAGGGCGGAGCAGGAGAAGCAAGCTCGATGACGAGGTACATTATTCGCCGGCTTATTATCGCGGTCCCGACCCTGATCGCGATCAGTATGGTGGTGTTCACGATCCTGGCGTTGGCGCCGGGTGACCCCTTGTCGGAGTTCGCCAACAACCCCGCCGTCCCACCCCAAGTGCGGCAGAACATCCGAAAGAATCTGGGGCTCGATGATCCCATCCCGGTGCGCTACGCGAAGTGGTTCCGTCAGGTCGTGCAGGGTGATTTCGGCTACTCATTCCGCAGTCGCTCGCCGGTGCTCGATCTGATCAAGATGCGGCTGCCGACAACCCTGTATGTGATCGGGACGGCTTACCTGATCTCGGTCCTCGTCGCGATCCCGATCGGCGTACTGTCGGCGGTGAAGCAGTACTCCATCTTCGACAACGTGGCGACCACCATCGCCTTCATCGGCTTCTCGCTCCCCACGTTCTTCACCGGCTTGCTGCTGATCATCATCTTCAGCGTGAAGCTCGGCTGGTTACCGTCCATTTATCGCTCGACTATCAACACGCCAGGCCTTCTCGGCGTATGGGAACGCATTGAACAGGCCATCATGCCGATCGCGGTGCTGGCCCTCTTCGAGGCGGCGTCGCTGATGCGCTACGTGCGCGCCTCGATGCTGGAGACGATTCACCTGGACTACGTGCGGACCGCGCGGGCGAAGGGGCTGCCGGGGCGGGCAGTCATCACGCGACATGCGATGCGGAACGCCCTGATCCCGGTCGTGACCATCATCGCGCTGGGCGTGCCGGCCGTGTTCACCGGCGCGGTCGTGACCGAGCAGATCTTCCGGGTGCCGGGGATCGGTTCACTGTTGATTACCGCGATTTACGACAGTGACACGCCGGTGGTGATGGCGATCACGTTCATCTTCGCCGTGCTGATCGTCGTATTCAACCTGATCGCAGACGTTATCTACGGGGTCCTCGACCCGCGGATCAAGTACTCATAGGCGCGGTGCGCCGCTTCGAGGAGGCAGAGAGCAATGTCTGAGGTTACGGAGTCCAGCGTGCAGGCGTCAACCAGGGCCGACACGCTCGCAGAGGTGGGGGCGCTGGCGGCGAAGAAGCCGCGTTCACTCTGGAGTAACGCCTGGCGACAGTACCGTCGCCACAAGCTGGCGCTCGCCGGCACCTTCGTCCTCTTCTTCTTCATCGTGGCCACGATTGTGGGGCCGATGCTGTGGGACCAGAGCCCCACCGCCATCGACGTGGTCAACGCGATGCAGGGGCCGTCGTTGCAACACCCCATGGGGACCGACACCCTGGGCCACGACGTCTTCGCACGCATCCTGTGGGGCGGACGGGTGTCGATCTCGGTGGGGGTCGTGGCGATGCTTGTGTCGATCTTCCTCGGCACGCTCATCGGGGCGATCTCCGGCTACTTCGGGCGCTTCATTGACTCGACGCTGATGCGCCTGACGGACCTCTTCCTGGCGCTGCCGACCCTCCCGCTTCTGCTGCTGGTGATTTACCTCTTCCGGGACCCGATGCAGAAGACGTTCGGGATCCTCATCGGGATGTTCATCCTGATCGTGGGCATCATTGGTGTCCTGTCGTGGATGCCGGTCGCGCGGTTGGTGCGCGCGGAGTTCCTGTCGCTCAAGGAGAAGGAATTCATCGAGGCCGCGCGCTGTATGGGGGCGGGAACCGCCAGCATCATCTTCCGGCATATCCTGCCCAACGCGCTTAGCCCGGTGATCGTGGCGGCGACGCTGGGCGTCGGCTCGGCGATCATCACCGAGTCGACCCTCTCCTTCCTCGGTCTGGGCTTCCCGCCGGACACGCCGACGTGGGGCCGGCTGCTCTACGAGGGGCAGGAGTATATCCAGATCGCGCCCTACCTCGTGCTCTTCCCCGGGTTGGTCATCTTCCTCTCGGTCCTCAGCATCAACTACATCGGGGACGGGCTGCGCGACGCGATCGATCCCCAGCACACGCTCTAGCCGCACGGGACGCGGTACAATGGTATCGAGCGCGGCACAGGCGTTCCGCCTGTGCCGTCGCTCTGTAAGCACGGGGGAGCGAGAGGGGACTGCGAGGTGCACCTGCGCTGCGTAGACTGCGGGGAAACGTACCCGGCTGACCGGTTGGTCACGCGCTGCCAGTGCGGTGGTCTGCTCGACGTCGTCATCGAGCGCACCGGCCCGCTGGACCGCTCGGCCTTCGATCGCCGCCTGACGGCGCTCACCGGGTTCGACCACAGCGGCGTTTGGCGCTACCGCGAACTCTTGCCACCCCTCCCTGACGCGGCCATCGTCACCAAACCCGAAGGGAACACGAACCTGTACGAGGTCCCCGGCCTGGCGGCGTGGGCGGGCGTCGCGCGCCTGGTGCTGAAGCACGAGGGCGAGAACCCGACCGGCTCATTCAAGGACCGGGGCATGACCGTCGCCACCAGTCACGCGCTGTGGGTGGGTGCACAGATCGTGGCCTGCGCCTCGACCGGGAACACGTCGGCTTCGGTGGCGGCGTACGCCGCGGCGGCCGGGCTGCCCGCCATCGTTTTCATCCCCGAGGGGAAGATCTCCGCGGCAAAGCTCGGCCAGACGATCGCCTACGGCGCCCGCATCGTGCAGATCCGGGGTAACTTCGATGCGGCGATGGCGCTGGTGCAGGAGGCGGCGCAGCGCTACGGCATCTACCTCCTCAACTCGATCAACCCCTTCCGGTTGGAGGGGCAGAAGACGATCGTCTTCGAGCTGCTGCATCAGATGGGCTGGGAGACGCCCGATTGGATCGTCCTCCCGGGTGGGAACCTGGGCAACACGTCCGCGATCGGCAAGGCACTGACCGAGTTGCACGAGGCCGGGGTGATCGGGCGGCTGCCGCGCGTGGCGGTGATCCAGGCCGCCGGCGCGGCGCCGTTCTACCAGGCGTACCGCGCGGGTTTCCGGGAGTACCATCCGGTGACGCCCGAGACGGTGGCGACGGCCATCCGCATCGGCGACCCGGTCAGCTACGCCAAGGCGCGGCGCACCATCGAGGTCACGAACGGGGTCGTGGCGGCTGTGTCCGACGAGGCGATCATGGAGGCGAAGGCGCGGATCGACCGCGCGGGCATCGGCTGCGAGCCGGCGTCCGCGGCGACGCTTGCCGGACTGCGCCAGCTCGTGTCGGACGGGGTGATCCCGGTCGGCGCGAGTGTGGCTGGAATCCTGACCGGACACCTCATGAAGGACACGGACGCGGTCATGAACTACCACCTCGGGCCGGACGCCGCCCATCACTCGCTGGCCAATCCGCCGCAGGTGATCGACCCAACGCCGGCTGCGCTGGAGGAGATCCTGGGAGATGTCCTTTAGTGTCCGCGTTCCGGCCTCGTCGGCCAACCTCGGTCCCGGCTTCGACATCCTGGCGATCGCGGTCGGGCTGTACCTGGAGGTCGAGGTGGAGCCGGCCGAAGGGGAGCCGGTCGTCGTGGACGGCCCTGATCTCCGGGGTGGCGGCGACCTCGTCCTTGACGGCCTGCGCCGCGTTGCGTCGGCGGCGGGGCGGCCGTGCCCGGGCTGCCGGCTGTGGGTGCGAAGCGACATCCCGGTGGCGCGCGGCTTGGGCAGTTCGGCTGCGGCGCTCGTGGCCGGGATGGTGGCCGGCAACCGGCTGCTGGGCGACCCACTGGACCGCGAGGCGCTGCTGCGGCTCGCCTGCGAGGCGGAGGGCCACGGGGACAACGTCGCCGCGGCGCTCTTCGGGGGTGTGGCGCTGGCGGTGCCGACCGCGTCGGGATGGCTCTACCGTCCGCTGACGCTGGCGCAGCCGCTGCGAGCGGTCGTCTTCGTGCCGGAGCGGACTGCGCTCACGCGGGAAGCGCGTGCGGTGGTGCCCGAGTCGATGCCTCGTGCCGACGCCGTCGCCAACGCCGCGCGCTGCGCGCTGCTGGTCCTGGCGCTGGTGGAGGGACGCTTCGAGCACCTCGCCGAGGCGATGGACGATCGCCTGCACCAGCCGTACCGGGCGCGGATTTTCCCCTACCTCCCGCACCTGATCGCGGCTGCTCGCGCCGCGGGGGCCTATGGCGCAAGTCTGAGCGGCGCAGGGCCGTCCGTGCTCGCCCTGGCCGACCCCTCGGCCGCCGAGGCGGTGCGGATCGCCCTCGCGGCCGCCGCTGCCGAAAACGGCCTGGCCGGGGTCGCGCTTGACCTCCCGGTGGAGGCGGACGGGGCTCGGGTGTTAACCGCGACGCCTCAGTAGCGGTGGCCCCACGACACAATGCAGCGCCCAGAGTGCCCCTGCGGGCGTTCGGGGTTCCCGCCTTCTGGCGCACTCGATCCTTCGCGGGGCGGAGACTGTCACCACCCTGTCGCGCCCCATCCCGACCGGGCACGAGCCCACCGCCTCGTCCGGTGCGCTAGTCAATGGCCTCGCTGCGGTTGACCCACCATTCCTCTGGGTTCCACCAGAGGCCGGCGACGGGCCCGGGGTCGAGCCCCTGCACGTAGCGACGGCTGACGTCGATCTCCAGGTGGGCGTAGATCGGGATGAGCGGCACATCCTCGTGGACCTGCCGCTGCACGCGGTCGATCAGG
>NZ_JADGHZ010000127.1 GCF_019683595.1 Sphaerobacter sp.
GGGGGGGCCCCCCCCCCGCAATTTTGCCAACAATCAGATATGGCGGGCCCCTCACCACGGTGAGGCGACGGCTTCCCAGTTTCGGTGCTTGGCCAGAAGGAGTCTGGGGCAGATATCAGACGACCGAGCGGGCGATGCTCGCTCCGGCGATCACCGCGTCACGCCCGTCCGCCGGCTGCCTGCTGTTTCGCCCGCCTGGTGGCCCAGTTCCCGGTCGAGGGAGATCGCTGCGTCGATCAGCGACAGGTGAGTGAACGCCTGTGGGAAGTTGCCGATCTGTTCACCCGTCAGCCCGATCTCCTCCGAGTAGAGTCCCAGGTGGTTGGCGTAGGTCAGCATCTTCTCGAAGGTCACCCGCGCCTGGTCGACCTGACCAGCCTGCGCCAGCGCATCGACATAGGCGAAGGTGCAGAGCGAGAAGGTTCCCTCAGAGCCGCGTAGGCCGTCGGGCGACGCTTCTGGGTCATAGCGGTACACGAGGCTGTCCGTGACAAGCTCGCCGTCCATCGCCTGCAACGTCGAGAGCCACATCGGGTCGGTTGGGCTGATGAAGCCGACGGTTGGCATCCGCAGCAGCGACGCGTCGAGCACGTCCGTGTTGTAGTGCTGCACGAACGCCTTGCGGTCGCGACTCCACCCCCGCTCCATGATCTGGTTATAGATGGCGTCCCGTTCCGTCCGCCAACGGTCGATCGGCGCCGGTCGCCCGTAACTCTCCGCGAGCCGGACCCCGCGCTCCAGGGCCACCCAGCTCATCAGGCGTCCGTAGGTGAAGTCCTGCCGGCCGCCTCGGGTCTCCCAGATGCCTTCCTCCGGCTGGTCCCAGTTATCGGACAGCCAGTTCAGCACCTCGGAGATTCCCTGCCAACCTTGATGGCCAATGCGGACGCCGCTGCGGTGGGCGACGTAGATGCTGTCCAGCGCCTCGCCGTAGATATCGAGCTGGAGTTGCTCCGCGGCGCCGTTGCCGATGTGGACCGGGCGTGAGCCGCGGTATCCCTCCCAGTGCTCGAGGATCTCCTCGCTGAGGTCGCTCGACCCATCAATCCGGTACATGATGTTCAGCGGGCCGCCATCGCTGCCGGCCCGCTCGTTCACGCGGTCCCGCAGCCACTGCCCCAGAGCCGCGGCCTCCTCGGTGAAGCCCAGGCTGAGCAGGGAGTAGACGGAGAAGGAGGCATCGCGTACCCAGGTGTAGCGGTAGTCCCAGTTGCGCTCGCCGCCGATCTGTTCGGGCAGTGATGCGGTCGGCGCGGCCACCAGCCCTCCGGTCGGCGCGTAGGTCATAAGCTTGAGCGTGATCGCCGAGCGCTCGACCGCTTCCCGCCAGCGGCCGGTGTAGTTTGAGTGGGCGAGCCAGGTCTCCCAGTATCGCTCCGTGTCGTCGAAGAGTTGGGCCACCTCGGCAACCCGGACCTCCCGCGGCGGTCCCGCCACGCCCGTCTCCAGGATCATGCCGCGCATTTCCCCGGCCGTAAGCGGGATCTCGGCGTGGAGATCACCACGCTCGTCCACTTGGCCCCGGCCGACACGCTTGTCCCCCGGCTCTCGCACCACGTGAACCGTTGCGGACGTGCGGCTACCTTGGAACACAGCGCCATTGTCGGTCAGATGGGTCTCGTGTGCTTCACGGCCGTAATCAAAGCGCGGCGCGATGTCCAGCGCGAACGTCATCTTGCCGCGGACGCACCGGACCATACGCACGATGCGATGCGTGTCCGATGCGACGGTGCTGTCAACGACGGGCATGAAGTCGGCGACTTCCCCAACGCCCTCCTCGGTCATGAATCGGGTGACCAGGATCGCCGTGTCGGGGAAGTAGAGTTGCTTGCTCGTGAACACGTCGGCGGTGGGGCGGACGCGGCAATGCCCGCCACGCTCCTGGTCGAGGAGTGCTCCGAAAATGCTCGGGGAGTCGAACCGGGGTGCGCAGAACCAGTCGATTGAGCCGTCGGTCGCCACCAGCGCCGCGGTCTGGAGGTCACCGATCAGGCCGTGGTCGGCGATGAGTGGATAGTCGGCCATGGGATGGTTCCCTTCTCAGTATGACGGTGTCCTCGAACGGTGCGCGGCGGCCTCTTCCTCCGTTCCGCCTCGCGACACCCTTGGCGACGGAGGCACACCAGACCCGGAGGAGGCCACGGGATCGTTACTGGCTGCGGTGATCGTCGAAAAGTTGGGCTGGATCCCTCCCCTCCAAGGCGAATAGCAGCGGTTCGCTGCCGACAACCAGCGTCGAGGGGAAACGCAGGACGGCGACGAGGCGGGCGCCCGCCGAGTGAGAGCCGTTGAACCCACGGTCGGTTTGCCGGGGGATCGGGGCCATGGAAAGGCATCCCAACGTGATGAGGCGCCGTGGATCCATGAGGGCGCTCAGGCACGCACGACTTGTGCCCGGATCGCGCGCGAGGCACGGCAACCGCATGGGACCGCCGGCAGCGGGTGAAGCGTTCCGCTGCGGTGAAACGGCACCGGACTAGGCCCGCCGCCCGGCATGTGCCTGGGGAGGGTGGTGTGAGGATCCCACGGCGCGGCGAACTTCCCGCCACCCGCCTCGGCGACGCTCGGCAGTCGCCCGGGCCGTTCAGGCAGGAGGGGGAGACGCAGCAGCCGGTATGGCGGATGCTTTCGTCAATGTCCACCACCCGCTCCCGACGGCGCTGACGGCCGGCAGCGTCCACCCACGGCGTTGCGTATGCGATCGGAATAGCCAGGGCGGAAGGGCCATTCGGGCTCGATGCCGGGTGTGCGGCTGGTAGGCGCCGTCTAGCGCGTCTGGCAGTGGACACAAACGGCTAGCACATGGGGGTCTGTGCAATGGTCGAGACATGTGCGTGGCGGGGATGGATACGATGACCGAGTCACCAACCGCGTCACCAGAGGGAGGGGCGAGGACCATCACGCGCTGGCGCTGGCTCGGGTTGGGCGCGATCGTCGTGCTGGCAGCGGCACTGGGCATGGCGGCGCTCCTCGCCACGGCCGCGGTCACTGCCGCACCGGTCGTGTTTCTCTCAGTGGGCCTGCTGGTCTTCGTCGGTGTCTCAGCAGGTGGTATTGCCCTGGCGACACGGCGGTTGCCCCCTGGCCACCGGGAGCGCACTCGCCGGATCGCCTTCGCGGTCGGTACCTTGGCAGGGATCTCCGTCTTCTGCCTCACAATGCTCGTGCCGCTTCAAGATCCGCGGCTGCCACCCGCGCCCGTCGACGGGTTGGCGTTCTGGGATCTGCCCACCGGCTCGCGCATCGCCTACGCGTACCGCCCAGCCGCCGCCGACGCTCATCGTGACACCCCTGTCGTCTTTATCCCCGGCGGACCAGGCGTAGCCGACATGCGCGGCGACCTGGAGTACTTCGGCCAGCTCACCCGGGACGGATTCGACGTCTACGTCTACGACACCCTGGGCGTCGGCCGATCAACGCGCCTGGACGACCCGCGCGGCTATACGCTGGAGCGCGACGTGGCGGATCTTGCGGCGATTCGGGAACAGATCGGCGCGGAGCGCCTGATCCTGATCGGCCACTCCTACGGGGCCGTGGTCGCCGCCGCGTTCCTGGCTCAGTACCCGGACTCGGTGGAGCGGGTGATCTTCTCGTCCCCTGGTGGCCTGTACTCCCTCCCGGCCGCGGGCGGCAACAACATCCAGAGCTGGCTGACGACGGGGGAGCTGGTGGCCCTGTACCGCCTCTTGCTCTGGCCTAGGGCGACCTTCATCTGGGGCTTGGTCCAGATCAATCCCCAGGCCGCCCACGCGCTGGGGGACGATCCCGAGATGGATGCCCGCTACGACCGGGTCTACAACCGCACCCGTCCCTCTCTGCATTGCCGGGGCAAGCCACTCGGTGATGAGCTGCACGGCCTGGGCTTTTACACGAACTCAGTACCGCGCCAGCCGTGGGCATGGCTGCGCCCCGCGCTGGCGGGAAAGACGGCTCCCGCGCTCGTGATCAAGGGGTCCTGCGACTACCTGACCTGGGACTCGGCCATCGACTATCTGCGCACGCTCCCCAACGCCACGCTCGCCTACCTGCCCGATGCCGGTCACAACGCCTACCAGGACCAGCCGGAGCGGTTCCTGGACGATATCCGGGCCTTTCTGCTGGGGGAGTCGCCACCGGACGTGCTCTCCGACACCCGTAAGCCGGCCGACTATGAGGGGCCCGACTAGAGCGACGCTGCGCCGAACGTGAGGTGGGCGAGCCACGGCATCGTGGCTCGCCCGCATCGACACGTGCCTCGTGAGACGCACCTCGCGTGGGATCACCCCATCCGGGGAGCAGCGTCACGGCATGGGTGGAATATTCTGGTTCAGGCGGAAGACGTTGTCCGGATCGTACGTGCGCTTGACCTCGGCCAGGCGTCGGAAGGTTGCGTCCGGGTACGCCTCATGGATGCGCTCCTCACCGTCATCGTCGAGGAAGTTCACGTAGGTACCGGAGGCAGCGGGCCGGATCGCGTCCCAAAGGCGGGTGACCCAGGCGCGGTGCATCGCGGCGTCCTCGGCCGGGTCCATCCACACGTTGACAATGGCGACGAAGAGCGCGCGGTCGCGATGCGCGAAGGCCGTAGCGTCCGCCGGCACCCGCGCCATCTCCCCGCCGAGCCCCCGTAGCTGCACGATACCGAGCGGAGACGTTGGATTCTCCATCGCGGCGAGCATGGCGTCGATGGCATCCGGAGGCAGCGTATCAGCGAACCCTGCGCGAAGTGCGCTTCCATGCGGCACCGTACCCGCCTCGGTGAAGGCAAACATCTCCGGATACGGCAGCGGCGCGACCATCTCCGCGATCGGCGTGGCGAGCGCACAGAGCGGCTCAAGCGCCCGCTGTCCCTCGTCGGCTGGTCCGACGAAGCAGACCATCACCACGAACGCCAGCTCCCCATGCTGCTCTTCCGGGACGAACGGTAGGGGAGGAACCCGCATCAGGTCGGCGATGGTCGTCAGCCGCTCGTCGGCCTGAGGTGCGTAGGCGAGGTAGCCCTCGATCACCTCGCGGCTCGCCGGCAGGATCAGCACGCCACCCAGCACCGTACCCACTGGCCGGAGCTGAAACTCGAACCGGGTGGCGATGCCGAAGTTGCCGCCGCCACCGCGCAACGCCCAGAACAGATCGGCGTGCTCGTCCGCCGAGGCCGTCAGGAGACGGCCATCGGCCGTTGCGACCTCGACCGCGCGCAGGTTGTCGATGGTGGGTCCGTGCGCCCGGACGAGCCAGCCGATGCCGCCACCGAGCGTCAGACCCCCTACGCCGACCGTAGCCGAATCGCCGGTCGAGAGTGCCAGCCCGTAGGGCTGCGCGTGCCCGGCCAGGTCGGCTGACGTCGCGCCGGGCTGCACGTGGGCCGTCGCGTGCTCCGGGTCGATGTCGATCGCGTTCATCCGGGAGAGATCTACCACGACACCGTCGTTCGTCGTGCTCAGACCGGACGCGCTGTGGCCGCCGCTCCGGACCGCCAGCGGCAGGTCGTGGTCACGGGCGAATTCGATCCCGAGGATGACGTCATAGGCGTCCGCGGCGCGGACGATAAGCGCGGGGTAACGATCTACGGTCACGTTTAACACCCGGCGCGCGGCATCGTAGCGCGGGTCATCCGGCAGGATCACGTCGCCATAGACGCGGTCCCGGAGCGCGCCGATTGCTCCAGAGGTGATGCGCGCGCGAGTTACGTCACGTACCTGTGCCATCTTGCTTGTCCTTTCGATCCGCTCGTTCCATCAGCCGGTTGGGACCGCGGCACGGTCCTGGCTGGCGCCGCGTGGGTTGGGGCTAGCGGACGGTAAAGGCCTTGATCATCCCGAGGTGAGAATGCGCCTGGCCGCTGGCCGGGTCGGGGATATTGCAGATCGCGATGTAGTCGCCCGGCGGGAGGTTGAGGTGCATGTAACCCTCGCCTCCCGGGCTGATGCCGTTGATGCCGCCCACGGCCTGATAGGGGGGCGGACCGGACGGAGCCGCCTCCCAGGCCTGCGCGTCGGCCAGCGTCTTCCCCGGCGCCAGCTTCAGCAGGTTCAGCTCATGCGGCTGTTCTCCTGCGTTCACCACGCGATACGTCGCGGGGCCTGCCGGCAAGCTGTCCGGCATGTCGAAGGCAAAGTCCGCCATCGTGAAGGTGCCGCTCGACTCCGGCAGGGAGGAGAGCATGGCCTGACCGGTCACCAGGAGCGGAGCCATCATCCCCTTGGCGAAGTGCGGCTGCCCGTCGCCGCTCGGGACGAAACAGGCGATGACGTAGGTCCCCGGGATCAGATCGACCATCACATCAGCGCTGCCGTGTCCGCTGACCGCCCCGACCCCGCCGACCAGCGTGGCCATAGCCGGCACCGCGGCTTCTCCTTCTTCCATCAGCGCGGTTGCGAACTGGTCGTAGCTCACGCCGTCGTTCAACCGGATCAACTGGGCGTGGTGCAGTTCCTGGCCATAGTTGGTCAGCCGGAGCGTGACCCGTCCTGCCTCGATCGTCTGCGGGGCGCTGAAGGTGAATTCGCCCGCGCCTACCTCAACGACGTGCACCGCCTCCGCCGATGTCGTCCGGCAGCCCAGCATGAGGGCACCCACCCCAAGGGCGATGAGCAGGAGCAGCCCCGTACGGAAATTGCGAGCTGTCGACATCCCGACCTCTCCTTCGTTCATCCGAGAGCGTCGTGTGGTTCGGGTCTCTCACCACACGTGAGGGACGGTCCCGAGGATAGGCAGGCAGGACGCGACGAACGTCGGCAAAACCGACTGTTCTGCCCTCCTCGATTTCGAGGAAGCTGCGACGAACCCGGTCACAACCGCACGGCGCACCGGACGGCGACCCGCCGATCACGCGGGAGCGGTCGCTCGACGGCATCTGACAGAATCGTCACGGATTTGGTTGCGCAATCACGAGCTGGTATAGTTCGCGATCGGCCAGACGAGAACGCTTTGGGTTACCGATACTATGACTTCTCAACTGGAGGATCGCGATACCCATCGAAGCGTGAGGGACACGACCGACGCGCTGAGCAGTCCCCTCCGTGTCCCTTTAGCGTCGCCCGGTACGGCGACGACTGCCGAGCAGCCCTACCCCGTACCATCACACCGAGTCCCCGGATCCCGCTCGCGGCCGCCTTGCTGTCTTTTGTCATGATCGCCTGGGTGGTCGTGAACCTGGCGACCGGCTGGGTCGGGTTCGCGACGTTCGTCCCCAACGGTCTCCGCGGTGGCATGGAGGCGGCGATCTCACTCGCCCGGCTCTTCGCGGCCTTCGTCCTGGTCTTGATCGTTGCCGACGGCGTGGGCGCGCGCCTGCGGTGGTTGGCCGCGGGGTTCGTTGTCTTGGGCCTGGGGCAATTCGCGTTCGGGTACGTCGAGCCGATTCTGGTCGAGTCGACCAGCCTGGACCAATCCCTCTACGAGATGATCCTCGTGCGGGCGCTCGCTGCCGCCCTCTTCGTCATCGGGTTGGTGTCCCGAAAGCCGCAGCGCTTCACCGAACGGTCCGCCGTTGGTGTCGCACCCGTCACCGCGGCGTTCGTCGCCGGGTACGTCACGCTGAGCCGGTGGGGGCTGGTCCCGCCGCTGGTGATGATCGGAAGGCTGGATGAGGCCGCCCGGCGCGGCATCGCGCCGATGACGTGGCTGACCGGTTGGCATTGGGCAGTCGCGGCCGTGCCCTTCGGGCTCGCCGTCTTCGCCGGCGCAGGTTCCCTCTGGCGCTACCGTCGTGGCGAGATCGGGGGCTGGGTTCCCCTGGGGATCATCCTGCTTGCCGGCTCGGAGCTGCACGACTCGCTCTGGCCATCGGCCTACGGCAACTCCGCACTGCTCAACACCGCGGACGTCCTACGCTTGACGATGGCGGCGGTGATCGTGGCCGGCGGCGCGTTGGAGTTGAAGCGCCTCGCGGCTGAGCGCGCTCGACTGTTGGCCACCGAGCGCGAGCGTGCCCGCCGCCTGGAGGAGTTGACGCGGCTCAAGGCCGACTTCACCGCAATGGTCGCGCACGAGCTCGGTTACCCGCTCTCCGCCATCCGGCGACTGACCGAACTCCTTGCCCGGGACGGCGTCAACCCGGAACTACGCGACCGCACGCTTGCCTCAATCCTCAGGGAGACTGACGCACTGGATAGCCTGGTCGCCGATGTCCAGGCTATGGCGACGGTCGAGCGCGACGACTTTCGGGTCGACCCGCACCCGCTCCCGGTCAGTTCCCTGGTCGAACTCGCCGTGGCGCACTCCGAGGCCCACCCGGACGGTCGAGCACCCCTCGGGATTTCCCTCGACGGCCTCGCAGGCGATGAGTTGGTTTTGGCCGATCGCGAGCGGATCGGCCAGGTGCTGCGCAACCTCCTTTGCAACGTAGCCAGATACTCGCCGCCCGAAAGCCCGATCGAGCTGCGAGTCGCCACGGCCAGCGACGGACGTGTCCGCGTCGAAGTAGCCGACCATGGACCGGGGATCCACCCCGACGACCTCGAGCGCATCTTCGACAAGTTCGCCCGGGGCCGGTATGGGCACGAAGGATCACCTGCTGGCGCCGGGTTGGGTCTGTACCTGGCACGGCGAATCGCTCGCGCCCACGGCTCGGATATCACGGTGCGGTCGAAGCCGGGCGCCGGCTCCACGTTCGCGTTCGAACTGATGGGGGTCACCGGGACATAGGAGAGGCCAGGGCGATGATCCACGTCATGCTGATTGACGATCATGCCTCAACCCGTGAGCCGCTGGCCTTCATGCTGGAGCAGGAGTCCGACCTGACCGTAGTGGCGCAGGCCGGATCGTTGGCCCAAGCGCGTGAGGCGCTTGACACACCCGACTTGTGCGTGGACGTGGTGGTCGTAGACCTTGGTCTGCCCGACGGCTCAGGTGAAGAGCTCATCCCCGAGCTCCGCGAGTCCCTCCCCAACGCCCATGCGCTGGTCCTGACGTACTTCTCCGACCACGAGCGGCTGGCGCGGGCGGTCGCGGCCGGTGCGGCAGGCATCCTCCACAAATCAGTGCCCGTCGGGGACGTGGTCGACGCCGTCCGGCGGCTCAACGCCGGGGAGCAACTGCTCACCGTCCCCGACGTCGTCGAAGCGCTCCGCTTCGTGGATCAGGAGCGCCGCCGCCAGCGCGAAGCCCGGCAGGCGTTCGAGCCGCTTACCGAGCGCGAACGGGAGGTACTCCAGGCTTTGGCCGACGGGCTGAGCGACAAAGAGATTGCAGAGCGCCTTTACATCAGCACCGCGACCGTACGGACCCACATCACCTCGATCCTCGGGAAGCTCGACGCCAACTCGCGGCTGCAGGCGGTCGTCATTGCGGCCCGCAACAACCTCGTAGCGCTCGGCTAGTCGTCCCCAAGCAGGCACCTCCGAACCTCTCGGATACGTTGTGAGGGTGGTCGAATCGCGAACCACCCGCACCCCAATCCCCAATTCCATCGAGCACCAAACCAACGAATTCGAGGACGCCCCCGGTGCTCCCGTCCGCCATCATCGTCCGCGTCGGCGCACCACCGGGTGCGAGCGATGTCTGACCTGGAGGCTCCCGATCTGTCCTTCCAAAGGCACCGGCGGTGGGTCGCACATGTCAACCGGCAGAGCTGGACGGGCGGTCTCGGCAGCCGTCGACAAGTCGGCCCGGCTTAGCCGCCTGATCAAGCCCGCCGGTTGCCGCAGATGCCCGGAGAGTGACGGCGTCCGACGCCGTTACGAACCCCGGCCCAGGAAAGGGGGCTACCGTGCCTACGGTGATGCTCTACGCCGGGCGCATCCCGCACCACCACGATGATCCGGACCAGCGGCGAGCCAGCGCCGAGGCGGTGGACGGACCGAAGCGCGCGAACGCGTCGAAGCGCCCGCCCATCGCATTCCCTCGCTGGGTCATCCCCGGCGGCGGCTCGCGGAGTATCGCGAACCGTCGTCTCGTGGAAACCCGCTTGTCCCGGCCGATTGATGGACGATGCGGCCCTGTGTGGCTGCAGAATACGGAGTAGGTGATGACGACGCGGACAACCACGCGGCTGGACGACCAGCTCGCACAGATCCTCACCGACCTCGCGGTCGATCTCGAGCACGAGGACGCACGGCAGTCAGTGGACAGCCCCGGTTCGGCAGAGCCGGACCCCCCGCGCCGGGAGACCGTCGACGGCACCGACGACGCCCAGCTCCGGGAGACGCTCGCCGCGATGCACCGGGCGCTGGCGGACCTCGACATTTCCCTGAGCTGGTTCATCGACCGGGAAGATCGGGTTCGCCTTCTCGTCGCCTGGACCGAGGAGATCGGTCCGGAGCCAACAGCGATGGCTCTCCGGACCCGCAGCTACGAGTACTCGCTCAGTCGCTGCGAGGCGGCGATGCTGACGCTGTCGGTGCTGGTGGCGGATCTGGCCCGGCAGGAGGTTTGAACCAAAGGCGGCGGGCGAGAGCGCCCGCCG